>NZ_JBEOZU010000058.1:0-61805 GCF_040298185.1 Streptomyces sp. NPDC001634
AAACGCCCGGTTACATTCCGAACCCGGAAGCTAAGCCTCACAGCGCCGATGGTACTGCAGGGGGGACCCTGTGGGAGAGTAGGACACCGCCGAACTCCCTTTGGAACTCCGGTTCTTGGGCACACCGCCCGGGAGCCGGAGTTTTTTGTTGCCCGGGATTGGCCTCGGTGCAACCCCCTGCGCACCACGGTGTGAACCCTGCAGGTAGGGTCGGGGAGCATCGTTGGTTCGTTTCCCGCAGGAGGCCCCCGGGTGGAGGTCCAGGAGACCCGCGTCCAGACGGATCGGGTCCTCACCATCCCGAACATCCTCAGCATGGCTCGGCTCGTAGGCGTGCCCGTCTTCCTGTGGCTCATCCTCAGGCCCGAGTTCGGCGGGCCGAAGAGCGACGGCTGGGCGCTGCTCGTGCTCGTGCTGAGCGGCGTCAGCGACTATCTGGACGGCAAGCTCGCCCGACGGTGGAACCAGATCAGCAGCCTGGGCCGGCTCCTCGATCCCGCGGCCGACCGGCTCTACATCGCGTCGACCCTGGTCGGTCTCACCTGGCGCGGGATTCTGCCCCTGTGGCTCACCGGTGTACTTGTGGCGCGAGAGCTGGTTCTGCTGGTGATGGTGGGCATCCTCAGGCGTCACGGCTATCCGCCGCCCCAGGTGAACTTCCTGGGGAAGGCCGCCACGTTCAACTTGATGTACGCCTTCCCGCTGCTGCTTCTCAGTGACGCAAGCGGATGGATCGCGTCACTCGCTGCTATTTTCGGATGGGCGTTCGCCGGATGGGGTACAACGCTGTACTGGTGGGCAGGAGTCCTCTACGTGGTTCAGGTCCGCCGACTTGTCAGGGCGGACGCCATGGCCGATTGAGCCCGCCGATTGGGCGGCCGTAGTGGCTCGATGGCCCGCGCGGGGAAACTGCGGGACAATCTAGACGGGTGAAGTCGGCTAGACCGTCGTCTCTTAGAGGAGGACGCTTCCGACATGAAGGCCGTCGTAATGGCGGGAGGCGAAGGCACGCGCCTTCGCCCCATGACCTCAAGCATGCCCAAGCCACTCCTGCCGGTGGTCAACCGTCCGATCATGGAGCACGTGCTGCGGCTGCTCAAAAGGCATGGGCTCAACGAGACCGTCGTGACTGTCCAGTTCCTGGCCTCGCTGGTCAAGAACTACTTCGGTGACGGCGAGGAGCTCGGGATGGAGCTCACATATGCCAACGAGGAGAAGCCACTCGGTACCGCCGGGAGCGTCAAGAACGCGGAGGAAGCACTCAAGGACGACGCGTTCCTCGTCATCTCCGGCGATGCCCTGACCGACTTCGATCTCACTGATCTGATCAATTTCCACAAGGAAAAGGGCGCCCTGGTCACCGTCTGTCTGACGCGCGTGCCCAATCCGCTGGAATTCGGCATCACCATCGTCGACGAAGAGGGAAAGGTCGAACGCTTCCTGGAGAAGCCGACCTGGGGCCAGGTTTTCTCGGACACTGTCAACACGGGCATCTATGTCATGGAGCCCGAAGTCTTCGACTACGTCGAACCCGACGTTCCCGTGGACTGGTCCGGCGATGTTTTCCCGCAGCTGATGAAGGACGGCAAGCCGATCTACGGCTATGTCGCCGAGGGCTACTGGGAGGATGTCGGCACGCACGAGAGCTACGTGAAGGCGCAGGCGGATGTCCTGGAGGGCAAGGTCGACGTCGAGATCGACGGCTTCGAGATCTCCCCAGGAGTGTGGGTGGCGGAGGGCGCGGAGGTGCACCCCGATGCCGTGCTGCGCGGTCCGCTCTACGTCGGTGACTACGCCAAGGTCGAGGCCGGTACCGAAATCCGTGAACACACCGTCGTGGGTTCGAACGTCGTTGTGAAGAGCGGGGCGTTTCTGCACAAGGCCGTTGTGCACGACAACGTGTATATCGGACAGCACAGCAATCTGCGCGGCTGTGTCATCGGAAAGAACACCGACATCATGCGCGCTGCCCGGATCGAGGACGGCGCCGTCATCGGCGACGAATGCCTCATCGGCGAAGAATCGATCGTGCAGGGCAATGTGCGGGTCTACCCGTTCAAGACCATCGAGGCCGGTGCCTTCGTCAACACCTCGGTCATCTGGGAGTCGCGAAGCCAGGCGCATCTCTTCGGCGCCCGCGGTGTGTCCGGGATCCTGAACGTGGAGATCACTCCCGAGTTGGCCGTACGGCTGGCCGGCGCGTACGCCACCACGCTCAAGAAGGGCTCCACGGTCACCACGGCCCGCGACCACTCCCGAGGCGCGCGTGCGCTGAAGCGTGCGGTGATCTCGGCGCTCCAGGCCAGCGCCATCGACGTACGCGACCTGGAGAACGTACCGCTGCCCGTCGCCCGGCAGCAGACCGCGCGGGGCAGCGCCGGCGGGATCATGATCCGGACGTCGCCCGGTGTACCGGACTCCGTCGACATCATGTTCTTCGACGGACGGGGCGCGGATCTGTCGCAGGCCGGTCAGCGGAAGCTGGACCGGGTGTTCGCGCGGCAGGAGTACCGGCGAGCCTTCCCCGGTGAGATCGGCGACCTGTACTTCCCGTCCAGCGTCTTCGACTCGTACACCGGGTCGCTGCTGCGGAGCGTCGACACCTCGGGGATCGCCGAGTCGGGCCTCAAGGTCGTCGTGGACGCCTCGAACGGCAGTGCCGGGCTCGTGCTGCCGAGCCTGCTCGGCAAGCTCGGCGTGGACTCGCTGACGATCAATCCCGGTCTCGACGAGTCGCGGCCCACGGAGAGCGCCGACGCGCGGCGTTCGGGGCTCATGCGGCTCGGTGAGATCGTCGCGTCGTCGAGGGCTGCATTCGGCGTGCGGTTCGACCCCGTCGGCGAGCGGCTGTCACTGGTCGACGAGAAGGGACGGATCGTCGAGGACGACCGGGCGCTGTTGGTGATGCTCGACCTGGTGGCCGCCGAGCGGCGCAGCGGGCGGGTGGCACTGCCGGTGACCACGACGAGGATCGCCGAGCAGGTGGCGGCCTATCACGGGACGCAGGTCGAGTGGACGACCACCTCGCCGGACGACCTCACGCGCGTGGGCCGGGACGAGTCGACGATCTTCGGTGGCGACGGCCGTGGTGGGTTCATCGTGCCGGAGTTCAGCAGTGTCTTCGACGGCACGGCGGCCTTCGTACGGCTGATCGGTCTGGTGGCGAGGACACAGCTCACCCTCAGCCAGATCGATGCGCGGATTCCGCGGGCGCACGTCCTCAAGCGTGATCTCGCGACTCCCTGGGCCGTCAAGGGACTTGTGATGCGCCGGGTCGTGGAGGCGGCCGGGGATCGCTTTGTCGACACGACGGATGGCGTCCGCGTCGTGGAGACCGACGGGCGGTGGGTGCTGGTGCTGCCCGACCCCGCAGAAGCCGTCACCCATCTGTGGGCCGAAGGGCCCGACGACGCCTCGGCGCAGGCCCTCCTCGACGAGTGGTCGGCGGTCGTGGACAGCGCTGGTCGATAAACACGCAGCACGCGCGCGTGTCGGACATGTGTCCCCTAGGGGGCCTGTCCGGCACGCGGGTGGGGCCATTCGGAGGTATCGCTCGCGACGTGCGACGATGTGCGGCATGCCGCAGCCGCCCCCCGTTCGGAGCACAGCCACCCGATCCTCGCGTCCGGACGCCTCCATGTCGTTGCTCACCAACGTCATGGATCACAGCCTGGACGACGGGTACGCAGAGGCTGCCGCCCGGAAGAAGTCCGAGGGCGCCGGTGGCATGCCCAGGACGGTGCGGGCCAAGCTCGGTCTTGCGGCCGGCCTCGTGCTCGCCGCGCTCGTGGTCACCCTGGGCGCCGCGCAGGCGCGTGTAGCGGCTCCGACGGTCGCCAAGGAGCGCCAGGAACTGATCGACCGTATCCAGCGTGAGACGGCGGCCGCGGACAAGCTGGAAGGCACGGTCGACAAGCTCCGCGACGATGTGAGCGCTCGCCAGCGTGAGGCCCTGAAGACGGACGGGGACAGTGGCACGGCCGATCTGGCCGGGCTCCTGTCGGGCGCCGTCCCGGTGCACGGCCCGGGTGTGAAGCTCGTCGTGAACGACGCCAAGGAAGCCACGACGGGCGGGAACGGCAATCCGCGTGAGACCTCCGACTTCTCCGACACCGGACGTGTCCGTGACCGCGATATGCAGCGCGTGGTCAACGGGATGTGGGAATCGGGCGCCGAGGCGATCGCGATCAACGGACAGCGGCTGACGGCACTCTCGGCGATCAGGGCCGCGGGTGACGCGATACTGGTCGACAACAGACCGCTGGTGCCGCCGTACACGGTGCTCGCGGTGGGGGACGGGGAACGGCTCAGCACGAGGTTCCAGAACAGCGCCGACGGGCTGTATCTGCATGCGCTGCAGGAGAACTACGGGATCCGGACCGGCATTTCCGTCGAGGGTGACGTTCGGCTGCCCGCGGCGCCGAGTGTGATCGTACGTACAGCACAACCGAGCACAGAGAAGGGCACATCGTGATCGCCGTACTGGGCCTCGTCGTCGGAGTCGTGGTCGGCCTGTTGGTCCGTCCCGAGGTTCCGGTGGTCGTCGAGCCTTATCTTCCGATCGCTGTCGTGGCGGCGCTCGACGCCGTGTTCGGCGGATTGCGGGCCATGCTCGACGGGATCTTCGACGACAAGGTCTTCGTGGTGTCGTTCCTGTCGAACGTGGTGGTGGCGGCGCTGATCGTGTTCCTGGGTGACAAGTTGGGTGTCGGCGCTCAGCTGTCCACCGGTGTCGTGGTCGTCCTCGGCATCCGGATCTTCTCCAACGCCGCGGCGATCCGCCGGCATGTGTTCCGGGCGTGAGGCCGATGAGCAACGAGGACGAGACACCCACCCCGCCGGGGACCCCCGAGCACCGGCTGCGCAGGGAACTTCCGCAGGAGGTCCCGGCAGAGGCCGCCGACGCCTCAGGAGATCCGGACGGGCCGGAGGGCTCCGGGGCCGCTCTGACCGGCCGGCAGCGCCTGGTGAAGGGTCTGTGGCCGCCGCGCGTGACGCGGGCCCAACTCATTGTCGCGCTGCTGCTGTTCGGCCTCGGCTTCGGCCTGGCCGTCCAGGTCGCCTCCAACAGTGACGGCAGCAGCGCCCTGCGCGGTGCGCGCCAGGAGGATCTTGTGCGCATCCTCGATGAACTGGACGACCGTACACAGCGTCTTCAGGACGAGAAGCAGGGTCTTGTGGATCAGCGGGCCGAGCTGGAGAACAGCTCGAACCAGGCCGAGGAGGCACGCAAGCAGACCGCCGAGAGGGAGAAACAACTCGGCATCCTTGCAGGCACGGTGGCGGCCCAGGGACCCGGCATCACGATGACGGTCGAGGACACGAAGGGAACGGTCCAGGCGGACATGCTGCTCGACGCGATCCAGGAGCTGCGCGCGGCCGGCGCGGAGGCGATCCAGGTGAACGGCGTACGGGTCGTGGCCAGCACCTATCTGTCGGACTCCGGCAAGAGTGTGAGCGTGGACGGGAACAAGATCACCAAGCCCTACGTTTTCAAAGTGATCGGTAAGCCGCAGGACCTGGAGCCGGCGCTCAACATCCCTGGAGGCGTGGTGCAGACTCTTGAGAAGGAGCAGGCCACGGTCACCGTGGAGCGTTCGGCGAAGATCGTCGTCGACGCCTTGCGAGGGGCGAAGCGGCCTGACTACGCTCGGTCGTCCTCCCAGTGAACCGGGGGTGCATGGAGGCAGTCCGGCAGGGGCATGAGGTTGCGGGGGGTCGGCGCACCGAATGGGTGGTGCGTGGTGGAAACTGTCTGGTGGATACGGACGTTGTGAGGATGTCCGGGTCGGCCGGTGTATGCAGTCAGGGTTCGTCCTGCCCCACGGGCGGGTCTGTTTCGGTCAAGGGGAATCGCCCGTGAAGTTGTTTGCGAAGTTGTTCGGCAAGAGCGCGCGAGAGGGCAGCGACAACGCGACTGCCCGCCATCGCGCAGAACCGGGAGAAGCGGAGGGCCAGCGCCCCCTCTTCCGGGACCAGGTCGCTGGTCCGGGTGGTGACATTTCCGGAGGTCAGGGCGCGCCGTCTGTTGACCCTGGCGCGTCCGGCCGCATAGGTTTCGGGGACATGTCGGCCCTGGTGTGTACAAGGTGCGGTCACCGCAACGCGGAAAACAGCCGCTTCTGTTCCAACTGCGGTGCGCCGCTTCGAGCGGGGGCGGTTCCGGAGCGTGCGTCGGAGACGACGTCCACGATCTCGATCTCCGGGCTGGAGGCGTACGACGCGGAGGCCACCGGCCAGACACCGGTGCCGACGCTCTCCCCGGAGGCGCAGGCGGCCGTCGACGCGCTGCCGCTCGGCTCGGCGCTCCTGGTGGTGCGCCGCGGCCCCAACTCCGGTAGCCGCTTCCTGTTGGACAGCGACCTGACCACGGCGGGGCGCCATCCGCAGAGCGACATCTTCCTGGACGATGTGACGGTGTCGCGCCGCCATGTGGAGTTCCGCCGCAGTCCGGACGGCAGGTTCACGGTCGCCGACGTCGGCAGCCTCAACGGCACCTACGTCAACCGTGAGCGCATCGACCAGGTCGCGCTCAACAACGGCGACGAGGTGCAGATCGGCAAGTACCGGCTGGTCTTCTACGCGAGTCAGCGGGGCATCTGACCCGCCAGGGAAGGGGCCATGCTTCACACACCGAGCGGCGGTGCCGACAGCGGCACCGCCGCCGACGGTCGGCTGATGAGCATCGGCACGGTGCTGAACATGCTGCGCGAGGAATTCCCCGAAGTCACCATCTCCAAGATCCGTTTCCTGGAGTCCGAGGGGCTCATCGAGCCGCAGCGCACCCCTTCCGGCTACCGCAAGTTCAGCGTGCGCGACGTCGAGCGCCTCGGCCAGGTGCTGAGGATGCAGCGGGACCACTATCTGCCGCTGAAGGTCATCCGTGAGCACCTGGACGCCCTGGAGCGGGGCGAGGAGGTGCGTCTGCCCTCCCTGGGCCGTCCGCGCGACATGGGTGACGGAGAGCTGCTCGGAGATCTTCTGGGCGAGTCCGACACTCCCACGGCCGCGCGGATCGGCCGCGACGAGCTGCTGTCGGCGGCCGAGATCTGTATGGAGCAGCTCGAGGAGTGGGAGTCGTACGGGCTCGTCGTACCGCTGCCGGACGGAATGTACGACGCCGAGGCGGTCACCGTGGCCACTCTGGTGGCCGAACTGGGCCGGTACGGGATCGAGCCGCGCCATCTGCGGGTGATGAAGGCCGCCGCGGACCGCGAGGCGGGCCTGGTGGACCAGGTGGTGGCCCCGTTGCGGCTCCACCGCAATCCGCAGACCAGGGCGCACGCCGAGGCGCGTACGAAGGAGCTGGCCGGGCTCGCGGTGAAGCTGCATGCCGCGCTGGTGCAGTCCGCGCTGGGCGTGCGGCTGCCCTGAGCCGGGCGTTCGCCCTGGGCGGATCGGTCGGCCGTTCTGTGCCCGACTACCCAAACATCCCGGGCACGGCCTAGGGTTGCTGTGTGAACGAGCTCGATGTCGTAGGTGTCCGGGTCGAGATGCCCTCCAACCAACCGATCGTGCTCCTGCGTGAAGTGGGAGGCGACCGTTACCTCCCCATCTGGATCGGCCCCGGGGAGGCGACGGCGATTGCGTTCGCCCAGCAGGGCATGGCCCCCGCGCGACCGCTGACCCACGACCTGTTCAAGGACGTGCTGGAGGCTGTCGGCCAGGAGCTCACGGAAGTACGCATCACGGATCTGCGTGAAGGCGTCTTCTACGCGGAGCTGGTCTTCGCCAGCGGCGTCGAGGTGAGCGCCCGGCCGTCCGACGCCATAGCGCTGGCGCTGCGCACCGGAACGCCGATCTACGGCAGTGACGGGGTGCTCGACGACGCGGGAATCGCCATCCCGGACGAGCAGGAGGACGAGGTCGAGAAGTTCCGCGAGTTCCTCGACCAGATCTCGCCGGAGGACTTCGGCACCAGCAGCCAGTGATCGGCCCCCGTGCGGTCCCTTCGGGGCCTGAGCCGGGCGGGCTGCGCCGACGCCTCGGTGATGCCGCGCGTGTGCGGGCCCGTCGGGCGTGAGCCGACGGGCGTGGCCCGGGGCGCGGGAGGCTTGTGCCCCTAGCGGACTGCGGGGCGGAACCGACCAAGTAAGGAGTGTCGGGTCTCAAGGGCATGTCGTTGCCAGGTGCGGGCCGCTCCGGCTGGTTCGGCACGGAGACCGGAACCGGGGCGGCGGTCCTGCTGGGAAGAGGTCCGGCGGGCTGCGGATCCCGGCAGGTCAGAGCGGAGCGAGCGGCTCCGCTCGGCGCGGCGAGGGTGGGCGTCGGTGACGCATCCCGCGATCCATGGCTAGAGCATTCGGCTAGCCTTTCCCCGCGGGAGGGCACGGGAAACCACTCCTAGGGTGATTATCACTCGGCGTGCCGAGTGTGGCGATCGTTGACGCACCCCTGGTGACTGCCTACCGTCGAGAAGGCAGGTCAAGGACGGAGGTCGGCGTGAGAAGCAGCGGCGGCGGTACGGCTGGGGGTGCTCCCGGACACAGTCTGGGAGAGAATGGCCCGTACCCTTCCCCAAGCTCTCGGCTTCGCTCGAGCAGGGGGTACCCCCATCCCGGCAGCGCGGCCGGCTCCGCCACTCAGCGGCCGATGGCCGTGCCGGGCGACGGAGGGGCGGCTTCCGAGCACATCGGCTATCGCGGTCCCACGGCGTGTGCCGCCGCGGGAATCACCTACCGGCAGCTGGACTACTGGGCCAGGACGGGTCTCGTCGAACCGAGCGTGCGTCCCGCCTACGGGTCGGGAACGCAGCGGCTGTACAGCTTCCGGGACGTCGTCGTCCTGAAGATCGTCAAACGGTTCCTCGACACCGGTGTGTCGCTGCAGAACATCCGTAGCGCCGTCCAGCACCTCAGGGAGCGCGGATTCTGCGATCTGGAGCGGATGACGCTGATGAGCGACGGTGCGACGGTCTACGAGTGCACGTCGCCGGACGAGGTCCATGCGCTGCTGCAGGGCGGGCAGGGCATCTTCGGTATCGCCGTGGGCGTGGTGTGGCGGGACGTGGAGAACGCGCTGTCGCAGCTGCACGGGGAGCGCGTCGACACGGGTGAGACCATCGTCGGCCACAATCCGGCGGACGAACTGGCGCGGCGGCGCAACCGGGCCGTCTGAGCGTCTGAGGTTGCTGTCCGTGTCCGGGCTGCATTGTCAGTGGCGTAGGGCAGCATCGGAGATGTGAGAACCGCGCCCACCATCCTGCATCTCGACATGGATGCCTTCTACGCCTCGGCGGAGCAGGCATCCAAGCCGAGCTTGCGCGGAAAGGCCGTCATCGTGGGCGGGCTCGGACCGCGCGGGGTGGTGGCCACGGCGTCGTACGAGGCACGGGTCTTCGGGGTGCACTCGGCGATGCCCATGGCGCAGGCGCGCCGGCTCGCGCCGAACGCCGCGTATCTGGTGCCGCGCTTCGGGTTCTACCGGGAGATCAGCGAGCAGGTGATGGGGCTGCTGAGGGCCCTGTCGCCGCTCGTGGAGCCGCTGAGCCTGGACGAGGCGTTCGTGGACCTGGAGGCAGGGGGAACGGCCTGGGACGAGGAGTCGGCGCGGCTGACCGGGGTGAAGCTGCGCGCGGACATCCGGGCCGTCACCGGGCTGACGGGCTCGGTGGGGCTCGCCGCCTCCAAGATGCTCGCGAAGATCGCCTCCGAGCAGGCCAAGCCGGACGGGCTGGTGCTGATACGGCCGGGCACCGAGCGCGCGATGCTCGGGCCGATGTCCGTGCGCACGCTTCCGGGGGTCGGCCCCGCCACGGGGGACCATCTGCGGCGGGCCGGGATCACCACGGTCGACGAGATCGCCGAAGCGGGCGAGGACGAGCTCGTACGGCTGCTGGGCAAGGCCCACGGGCATGCGCTGTACGCCATGGCGCTGGCCCACGACGAGCGGCCGGTGGTCGCCGAGCGGGAAGCCAAGTCGGTGTCGGTCGAGGACACGTACGACGTGGACATCCATGACCGGGTCCGGGTCGGCCTGGAGGTGCAGCGGCTCGCGGACCGGTGTGTGCGGCGGCTGCGGGAGGCGGGGCTGTCGGGGCGGACCATCGTGCTGAAGGTACGGAGGTACGACTTCTCGACGCTGACCCGGTCCGAGACGCTGCGTGGGCCCACGGACGACCCGGCGGTGGTGCGGGAGGCCGCGGCGCGGCTGCTGGAGGCCGTGGACACCACGGGTGGGGTACGGCTGCTCGGCGTCGGCGTCAGCGGACTCGCCGACTACACACAGGAGGACCTCTTCGCCCAGGCGCACCTGGCCGCA
This sequence comes from Streptomyces sp. NPDC001634, assembly GCF_040298185.1. Classification (NCBI taxonomy): domain Bacteria; kingdom Bacillati; phylum Actinomycetota; class Actinomycetes; order Kitasatosporales; family Streptomycetaceae; genus Streptomyces; species Streptomyces sp. NPDC001634. Next base: position 10,261 of record NZ_JBEOZU010000058.1, read on the forward strand.
GGGGAGGGCGTGGCGGAGGAGCATCCGGAGGCGGACGCGGCGGACGAGCCCGGCGAGGACAAGGCGGGGGTGCCGGCCGAGCGGGTCTGGCGTGCGGGGCACGACGTCCGGCACACCGAGTACGGGCACGGATGGGTGCAGGGCAGCGGGCTTGGCAGGGTGACGGTACGGTTCGAGACACCCGACTCGGAGCCGGGGCGGGTCCGCACGTTCCGCATCGACGACTCCCATCTGGAGCCGGCGGATCCCCTGCCCCTGGTACCCCGAAGACCCGAGGCCACGGACCCGCGGCCGACTCCGACGGCCACCCGGACGTGACAGCGCCGCCGGTGGTCCGGAGCGGGGGAGCCTGGTGCTGTGGAGGCTCGTCGGTTTCGGGTGGTGAGCGGGCGGTGTGGGCCTGGATCTGTGTGTCGGCGGTCCGAAGGCCCGGTGTCGCGGGGTTGCGGGCGGCCGCGGACGGGCCGGGGTCTGCTGGTGCGGCTGGTGGTCTGGAGCGGGGGAGCCCGGTGCTGTGGAGGCTCGTCGGTCTCGGGTGGTGAGCGGGCGGTGTGGGCCTGGATCTGTGTGTCGGCGGCCCATGCGGCGGTCGTGTGCGGCCGTCGGCGGGCGCTGGGGTCTGCTTGTACCGCAAGTGGTGTCGAGGCGGGAGCCCGAGCTGCGGAAGTGCGGGCGCTGGGGTGTGCTTGTGCCGCAAGTGGTGTCGAGGCGGGAGCCCGAGCTGCGGAAGCTTGCGGTCTCGGGCTGCGAGCCGGGCGGTGCGAGCCTGGATCTGCCCGTTGGAAGTCCGAAGGCGCGAGGCCGCGGGGTCGTGGGCGACCGCCGACGGCCGCCGGGGCCTGCGGGCGCCGCCGGTGGTCCGGAGCCGGGGAGAGCCCGTAGCTGCGAAGCTCGGCAGTCTCGGGCTGTGAGCCGGGTTGCGCGAGCCCGGAACCCGCACCTTGGTCGCCCGGCGAAACGAAAGGCAGGCCAGTGGCGTGGCCAGGAACCCCGCAGCTTGACGGCCCGCCCCGCCATGCGCGCTGCCCCGAAGTCCGAAGGGCCGGAACCGGGAGCTCAGGCCCGGGGCTCCCGGACTCTCCGGCTCGGTCCGAGGCGTCTCCCCGGTGCCGAGCCGGGTGCCGGGCCGGGGCGGGTAGAGGCGGGCTCAGGTCTCGTCCGACCCCGCGAGATGGCCGAAGTCCCGGTCCGGTGGTGCGGGCGGGGCGGCCACGTCGAGGCCGTAGTGGTGGTAGAGCTGCAGTTCCTGTTCGGGGGAGAGATGGCGTCCGACACCGAAGTCGGGGGCGTCCTTGATCAGGGTGCGTTCGAATGGGACGTACAGCGCGCCCTCGACCAGCTCGCTGGGCTCCAGCGGAACAAACGCGTCCCTGCTGAACAGGCCCGTTCGTATGGCCGCCCACTCCGGCACACCGGTCGCATCGTCGAGGTAGACCTCGTCGACCGTGCCGATCTTGTTGCCATTGCGGTCGAACGCCTTGCGGCCGATCAGATTCCGCGGATCGATATCGGTCTTCACGGTCCCTCCAACTGGTCGCAACTCATCCGTAAGCACTACAAAAGAGCACATTCAGGCATGTGGCCACTCGAAGGTCCACTCCAAGGTTGCGGTGTTGTCCCCGCTGGTAGTCTGGCAAGCGGCTGTAGACCCCGTGCGGGAGAGTCCTCCGGAGCGATCCGGAGGCGCCGAAGGAGCAAACCCTCCCCGGAATCTCTCAGGCACACGTACCGCACGGACGAGGTCACTCTGGAAAGCAGGGCGGGTGTCGACGGCTTCCGCTCTCACCGACGGTGAAAGCCGGACCGCCTTCGGACGGACCGGTGAAGCTCTCAGGTTGAGATGACAGAGGGGGAGGCCGTCGGGGTACCCGCGCCGTGGTGCCCCTGGAAGGTCGCGTCAGACCAGGAGGCCTCCGCAATGACCGCCCACCGCATTCCGCTCTCCGATCTCGAACAGGGCACGCCCTTCGAGCAGCGCCACATCGGGCCCGACCCGGAGGCGCGGGCCAAGATGCTCGCGCAGGTCGGCTATGGCTCGCTCGACGAGCTCACGGCCGCCGCCGTCCCGGATGTGATCAAGAACGCCGACGCCCTGGACCTGCCGGGCGCGCGCACCGAGGCCGAGGTGCTTGCCGAGCTGCGCTCCCTCGCCGACCGCAACCAGGTCCTCGATTCGATGATCGGGCTCGGGTACTACGGCACCTTCACGCCGCCCGTCATTCTGCGCAACGTCATGGAGAACCCCGCCTGGTACACGGCCTACACGCCGTACCAGCCGGAGATCTCCCAGGGCCGGCTCGAAGCCCTGCTGAACTTCCAGACCATGGTCGCCGACCTCACCGGCCTGCCGACCTCCGGTGCCTCGCTGCTCGACGAGGGCACGGCCGCCGCCGAGGCCATGGCGCTGTCCCGGCGCATGGGCAAGAACAAGAAGGGCCTGTTCCTGGTCGACGCGGACACGCTGCCGCAGACCATCGCAGTGATCGAGACCCGTGCCGAGCCGACCGGCGTCGAGGTCGTCGTCGCCGACCTCAGCGACGGCATCCCGGCCGAGGTGGCCGAGCGGGAGATCAACGGCGTACTGATCCAGTACCCGGGCGCCTCCGGTGCCGTACGCGACATCAAGCCCGTGATCGAGCAGGCCCATGAGCTGGGCGCGCTCGTCACCGTCGCCGCCGACCTGCTCGCCCTCACGCTGCTCACCTCGCCCGGCGAGCTGGGCGCGGACATCGCCGTGGGCACGACACAGCGCTTCGGTGTGCCGATGGGCTTCGGCGGGCCGCACGCCGGATACATGGCGGTGCACGAGAAGTTCGCACGCAGCCTGCCCGGTCGGCTCGTCGGCGTCTCCGTGGACGCGGACGGCCACAAGGCGTACCGGCTCGCCCTGCAGACGCGGGAGCAGCACATCCGCCGCGAGAAGGCGACGAGCAACATCTGCACCGCCCAGGTGCTGCTCGCCGTGATGGCCGGAATGTACGCCGTCTACCACGGCCCCGAGGGTCTGCGGACCATCGCGCGGCGTACGCACCGGTACGCCGCGATCCTGGCCGCGGGTCTCACGGCGGGCGGGGTCGAGGTCGTCCACGGCGACTACTTCGACACGCTGACCGTGCGGGTGCCGGGCCGGGCCGACACGGTCGTCGCCGCGGCGCGCGAGCGCGGGGTCAATCTGCGCTTCGTCGACGCCGACCATGTGTCGATCGCCTGCGACGAGACGACCAGGCGGGCCCAGCTGGGCGCCGTCTGGACCGCGTTCGGCGTCGAGGGCGACGTGGAGGCGCTGGACGCCAGCACCGAGGACGCGCTCCCGGACGCCCTGCTGCGCACCGACGACTACCTCACGCACCCCGTCTTCCACGCGCACCGCTCCGAGACCGCGATGCTGCGCTATCTGCGCAGGCTGGCCGACCGTGACTACGCGCTCGACCGCGGCATGATCCCGCTGGGCTCCTGCACGATGAAGCTCAACGCGACCACGGAGATGGAGCCGGTCACCTGGCCCGAGTTCGGGCAGCTGCACCCCTTCGCGCCCGCCGAGCAGGCCCAGGGCTATCTCACGCTCATCCGCGAGCTGGAGGAACGTCTCGCCGAGGTCACCGGCTACGACAAGGTCTCCCTCCAGCCCAACGCCGGCTCCCAGGGTGAGCTGGCTGGTCTGCTCGCCGTCCGTGGCTACCACCGCGCCAACGGCGACGACCAGCGCACCGTCTGTCTCATCCCGTCCTCCGCGCACGGCACCAACGCCGCCAGCGCCGTCATGGCCGGTATGAAGGTCGTCGTGGTGAAGACCGCCGACGACGGAGAGATCGACGTCGAGGACCTGCGGGCAAAGATCGAGCAGTACCGCGACGAGCTGTCGGTGCTGATGATCACGTACCCGTCCACGCACGGCGTGTTCGAGGAGCACGTCGCCGACATCTGCGCCCAGGTGCACGAGGCGGGCGGCCAGGTCTACGTCGACGGCGCCAACCTCAACGCGCTGGTCGGCCTCGCCAAGCCGGGTCACTTCGGCGGAGACGTCTCGCACCTCAACCTGCACAAGACGTTCTGCATCCCGCACGGCGGCGGCGGTCCGGGTGTCGGCCCGGTCGGTGTGCGCGCGCACCTGGCGCCGTACCTGCCGAACCACCCGCTGCAGCCCGCGGCGGGCCCGGAGACGGGCGTGGGCCCGATCTCGGCCGCTCCGTGGGGCTCGGCGGGCATCCTGCCGATCTCGTGGGCGTACGTCCGGCTCATGGGCGGCGAGGGCCTCAAGCGCGCCACGCAGGTGGCCGTGCTGTCCGCCAACTACGTCGCCAAGCGTCTGGAGCCGCACTACCCGGTGCTCTACACCGGCCCGGGCGGCCTGGTCGCGCACGAGTGCATCATCGACCTGCGGCCGCTGACCAAGGCGACCGGCGTGAGCGTCGACGACGTCGCCAAGCGGCTGATCGACTACGGCTTCCACGCGCCGACGATGTCGTTCCCGGTGGCCGGCACGCTGATGATCGAGCCGACCGAGTCCGAGGACCTCACCGAACTCGACCGGTTCTGCGACGCGATGATCGCCATCCGCGCCGAGATCGAGAAGGTCGGTTCGGGCGCGTGGCCCGCCGACGACAACCCGCTGGGGAACGCACCGCACACCGCCGCGGCGCTCGGCGGGGAGTGGCAGCACGCCTACTCGCGCGAGGAAGCCCTCTTCCCGGCCGGCGTCACGGCCGCGGACAAGTACTGGCCGCCGGTGCGCCGTATCGACCAGGCCTTCGGTGACCGGAACCTGGTCTGTTCCTGCCCGCCGCTGGACGCTTACGCCGAGTAATCACCCTCGGATATGCGTCGGGGCCGGTTCGGAGCGTATGTCTCCGGGCCGGCCCCTCGTATGCCGGGGCATCGGGTGCCCCTTGTGCGCGCGCCTCAGGCGGCGGTCATCACCTGGTCGGTGCCCATCGGGCGGTGCGGGGCGATGATCTGGCCGTCGGGCAGAAGCTCACCGGTGTCCTCGAAGAGCAGAACGCCGTTGCACAGCAGGCTCCATCCCTGCTCCGGGTGATGCGCCACGAGACGGGCGGACTCCCGGTCGGCGGATTCGGCGGTCGGGCACGGTGGCTGGTGCTGGCACATGGTGGATGGGATCTTTCGCTCTGGCGTGATGTGTGGAATGGCTGTTGCGTCTGTCCTGCGGCTCGTCGATTCCTTCATGGCCGCCCCCCGTTGGCGATACGTCGTGCTGGAACCCAGTGTTGCCCCACGGGCGTCAATCCGCAGGGATTTCGCTGCACCGCTCCTCACAGGTTCATGACGCATCACCCGCGCGGACGGTTCATTCCAACTCCACTGTCACTTCGGGTGGTTCGCAATGGCCGGAAGGGGCTAGCCCATGTGGTCCGACCAGCGCTTTCTCTCTCGAACGAGCATGGTGGGGCGCGAACGAGCGGCGGGTTGCGGAGGTGTTCGACGGCCCGGACACGAGACGTGCCCCGCGGCCGTTTCCGGCGGCGGGGCACGGTGGGGCGGCGGGGCTACGCGGGGGCGGGCGAGCCGAGCAGCGGGGCAGGGGTGACACGGAGGGTGAGCACCGGAAGTAGTTCGGCGACGCGGTGCGGGCGGTGGGACGCGATGCCGGGCGGCGCGGGCGCGAGCGGCACCAGGAGGTCGGTCGCGGCCGGGTGACCCGTCGCGCCGTCTGCGGTGCAGTCGCCGTGCAGCCACAGGGTGAGCATGTACAGCTCGGGTACGGACAGGAGCCGGGCCTGGTAGGGCTGTTTCATGGTCTCTGCCTGACGCAGCGCGCGCTCGGTGGCGGCGACGTACGGACCTTCGAAGAAGTGTGAGAACGCCCAGCCGTCGGGGGTCAGCATGGTCTCGGCGGCGGCCACGGCGCGATCGCCGCAGCGGATGAGGAAACGCCATCCGGCGAGCCGGGTGGCCGACGCGCCCGCCGGAGTGATCCGGTCCAGTACATGCACCGGCAGCGGGAGTTCAGGTGTGGCGGGTCCCTGAGCGGCTCGCAGGGACGGGGTGCGGGCCTCGCGCACTGCGGTGGGGGAACCGAGTGCCGTGAGGACGGAGCGGAGAGCGGGCGCGGGAGCCGGGGGGACATGCAGCGGCATGGTGGGTCGCCTCTCGTTCGACAGGCAATGTGGCGCGGGGGCGGGGCGGGCGGACGGCGCTGTCAGCTCTGGGGGCCAGAGGGGCGGGGGGACTGTGCCCGGACGAATGGCGGCACTTGACGACAGGGCTCAGAACCGCGGGCGCCAACTCTCTGCCTCGTGGGCGGAGTTTATACGACACGTGTTCAGATGGTGTTTCGTCTAGCCGTCCCCAGTATGAAGGACAAGGGGATATTCGGTCGGCGAAAGGCGACGTTCGTCCCGGTACTGCGCGCGCGCCCCGGCGGCGACCTCGGAATACTTGTCCGTAACGGTCGGCCGATTCTCGTCGGCATTTTTCACGACATCGTTGCGCGTTGAAACTGCATACGGCTCCATGCCCCGTGAATGTGCCGCACGGGGACGTCTCCAGCGTAGCGGGCGGCGACCGCCCGTGGAGGCGTTATCGATCGCGTTGTCTGGGCATCATCACCCGTGACCCGGGACAGCAGGGGCCGGTTCGTCGGCCTGCCCATCCGAGGAGGGACGCTTCGATGGGGGAGAAGGTCGTGGCAGGGTCGTTCGACCTGTCCGATCGCCAGCGCTACCGCGGCAAGCTCAGGCAGTGTCTGGCGGGGCTGGCGCGGCTCCTGGAGGAGAAGCGGTTCGATCGCGCCAAGAACCTGATGGGTCTGGAGATCGAATTGAATCTCGCCGGGCCCGACGGGATGCCCAGAATGATGAATGCACAAGTACTGGAAAGGATTGCAAGCCGAGATTTCCAAACAGAACTCGCCATGTTCAATCTCGAAGTCAACATAGCCCCACACCGGCTGGGCGGCCGGGTATTCGACCGGCTCGCCGAGGAGCTGCGCACCTCGCTCGCATATGCCGATCGCAAAGCGGGTGAGGTCGACGCCGGAATCGTGATGATCGGCATTCTGCCGACTCTCGACCGCGACGACCTGGTCTCCTCCAACCTCTCCGCCGTCGACCGCTACACCCTGCTCAACGATCAGATCGTGGCCGCGCGCGGCGAGGACTTCGCGCTCGACATCGACGGGGTCGAGCGGCTCGAGTGCACCTCGCGGTCGATCGCGCCCGAAGCCGCCTGCACCTCCGTCCAGTTGCACCTGCAGGTCACCCCTGCGCGCTTCGCCGACGTGTGGAACGCGGCCCAGGCGGTCGCGGCGGCGCAGGTCGCCCTTGGCGCCAACTCGCCGTTCCTGTTCGGGCGCGAGCTGTGGCGCGAGTCGAGGCCGCCACTGTTCCAGCAGTCCACCGACACCCGGCCGCCCGAACTGCAGGCGCAGGGCGTGCGCCCGCGCACCTGGTTCGGGGAGCGCTGGATCACCTCCGCGTACGAGCTGTTCGAGGAGAACCTGCGCTACTTCCCGGCGCTGCTGCCGATCTGCGACGACGAGGACCCCCTGCGCGTCATCGACGAGGGCGGCACACCCAAGCTCGCCGAACTCGTCCTGCACAACGGCACGGTGTACCGCTGGAACAGGCCCGTGTACGGCATCGCCGACGGCGTCCCGCATCTGCGGGTCGAGAACCGGGTGCTGCCCGCCGGACCCACCGTCACCGACGTGATCGCCAACGCGGCCTTCTACTACGGTGTCGTCCGCGCCCTGGCCGAGGACGCGCGGCCGGTGTGGACACGGCTGCCGTTCGAGGCCGCGGCCGCCAACTTCGACACCGCGTGCCGTCATGGCATCGAGGCCCGCCTGCGATGGCCGAAGCGCGGGCGCTACGGCGGGACCACCGAGGTGGAGGCCGTGGACCTGGTGCGCGACGAACTGCTGCCGCTCGCCGAGGCGGGGCTCGACGCATGGGGTGTAGAGCCCGCCGACCGGGACTTCTACCTGGGAGTGATCGAAGAGCGGTGCCGGCTCAGGGTCAACGGCGCGAGCTGGCAGGCCGCCACCTTCCACCGGGCCCTGGAACGGGGCCTGGACCGGCACACCGCACTGGCCGAGACGACACGTCAGTACAGCGAGCTGATGCACGTCGGCGAGCCCGTGCACACCTGGCCGGTCGGGTTACGGACACCGGTGCCGCTGGGGTGAGCGACCGGACGAGAGGGCCTAGCTCCGGCTGCCCGCCTCCACGATCGCCTTGAGGATCACCGAGTGGATCTGCGAGGGGTCATTGACCTGATGGCCCGAGCCGCCGGTCGCCTTCGCGATCTGCTCGGCCTCCTCCTTGGAGGCCTCGGGGCCCACCGCGATCACGATCAGCGGCACCGGCCGCTCCGGGTCGGTCAGCTTCTGCAGATCGCTGATCAGGGTCGAGCGGGAGATACTGCCGGGATCCTGGTTCACGCCGTCGGTCAGCACGACGAGTGCGTTGAACTTCCCCTTCACATAGGACGAGGTGGCCGCCTTGTACGCGGCGAGGGTGGTGTCGTAGAGCCCCGTCGCGCCGTTCGTCACCGGCTGCAGCGCGCTGAAGGCGGCCGAGAGCGTGTCGCGCTGGGTGCCGTTGCCCTTGCGGTCGCCCAGGCGTTCGGTCGGCACCAGAACGCGGTAGTCCTTGTCGCCGTCGAGCTTCGTGGAGAACTCCCACAGCCCGATCTCGTCCTCCGGCGTGAACGTGGCCAGGGCCTGCAGCAGCGACGCCTTGGTGACGTCCATCCGGGACTGGCCGGTGCCCGGTACCGGCTCCGCCATGGAGGAGGACGCGTCGACGACCGTGGTGATCCGGGCGCTCTGCACGGTGATCGTCCACATGCCGAGCGCCTCCTCCACCGCCTTGTCGGAGGCCGGGTCCAGCGTGGGCTCCGCGTACGGCTGCGGGGAGCGGCCGCCCGCCCGGGTGACCAGCGCGGTGGAGGCGTTCGTGTCCTCGGTGCGGAAGCCGTGCCCGGCGAGGATCCCACGTCCCTCCTTCTCCCCGAGCAGGGTCATGAACCGCAGCGCGGCACGGCTCTGGTCGGTGGTCAGCTGCGGCTGGTCGACGAGGGCGAACGGATAGTCGAGGGCGGGCGATCCGTCCTTGGGATAGAACAGGTCGAGCCCCTCGTGAGTGTCCGACGATGAGTTGTACGCGAACGCCGACTGCTCGGAGAGGATCACCGCCTGGTTGCGCTTGGGATTGCCCTTCTCGGTGCCGGACGAGTCGCGCGGGAGGGTGTCCAGGACCTGGCTGTCGCTGTCCACGGTGCGCTGGGAGAGCACCTTCGCCATGGCCGCCGCCTGGGTGTCGCCGTCCTTGACCTTGGCGGATTCGGTGGTCAGCTGGGTCAGCGCGAGCAGACCGGTGGCGCTGCGCGAGGGGTCGGCGCCGCCGAGCTCGAGCCGGTCGTCCTGCATGGTCGCGCCGGCCAGCTCGGTCCAGGTGTAGGTCTTGTCGGGCCACCCCAGCGACTTCGCGGCCGAGGGGACCATGGCGATGCCGACGGGGGAGTAGGCGACGTTGCCCGCCGGGGTGACCGGGGTCGCCTTGCTGTCCGCGGTCACCCGCTGCACCCACAGGCCGGAGTCCGGCACCCACACCTGTGCGTCGGGCTTTTTGCCCGAGCGCAGGGTGTCGGTGACCTTGTACGCGTCACTGGCGGTCACGCCGATGTCGAGGCAGCGGCCGTCGGAGGTGATGTTCTGCTTGCGGGCCGCCTCGGCCGCGGCCTTGAGCGCGGGGGCCATGTCCGGGGAGGCGGCGACCTTGAGGCGTATCGCGTTGTCCCGGCACGACGTGCCGAAGGAGAGCAGCCCGCTTCTGACGGCGGCCGCGGTGCCCGCGGCGACGGTGAGGACGAGGACCGTCGCGACGGCCACGGTGCGACGGCGCGCCCGTGGACGGGGGTCGACGGCACTCGCCCCGTACTCATCGGGCAAGCTGTGACGTCCCATGACGGTGGTGCCCCTCCCTGTTGAGCCCGTGCCGTGAAACAGCCGTATGGCAGAACAAAGGGGGAGGTACGCCCCGTACGGCGTCCGTCCCCCCAACGGCCTGTCGCGCACGATCTTCGTAACTTCTTTCGAGACCCTAGCGGGGCGAAGATGGGGATGAGGCGGGATTGCTCAACTGGAGGCGGGAGTGCAGGTGGAGGCAGGGTCGGTGGCCGAATCTTTTCCTACGGAGCGGGCGACGCGACGGATTTTCCGGGACGAGACGCTGCTGGTTCTGGGGCTTTCGCTCGGTGCGAGCGGGGTTTCCGCGCTGATCAGCTTTGTCGGGTCGGTCACCAAACCGGGGGGTCTCAAGGAGCAGGCGGCCACGCTCAACGCCTCGGCCGCCCCCGGCCGTCCCTGGCTTGATCTTGCCTGGCAGCTCTTCGGGATCACGACGGCTCTGGTGCCGGTCGCGCTCGTCGCGCACTTCCTGCTGCGGGAGGGCGCGTCCCTGCGCACGCTCGGCTTCGACCGGACGCGGCCCTGGCCGGACCTCGGTCGCGGGGCGGGGATCGCCGCCGTGATCGGCTCCACGGGCATCGCGTTCTACCTGGCCGCCCGAGGGCTCGGCGCCAATCTCACGGTGGTGCCGGAGGCACTGCCCGACGTGTGGTGGAAGTACCCCGTGCTGGTCCTGTCGGCGGTGCAGAACGCCGTCCTCGAAGAGGTCATCGTCGTCGGCTATCTGCTGCGCCGGCTCGGCCGGTTGGGCTGGACGCCCGGCACGGCCCTGGTGGCCAGCTCGGTGCTCCGCGGCTCGTACCACCTCTACCAGGGCGTCGGCGGGTTCCTGGGCAACATGGTGATGGGCGTGGTCTTCGTCTACCTCTACCGGCGCTGGGGCCGGGTCGGCCCCCTGGTGGTGGCCCACTCGCTGCTCGACATCGGGGCGTTCGTGGGATACGCGCTGCTGGCGGGGAAGGTGGGCTGGCTGCCGACGGCGTGAGGCGTGCGGAGAGGGGCGTACGAGGTCGTCGTACGCCCCTTTTGCGATGTCAGGCGAGCAGTTCGCCCTCGATCACGGTGACCGCGCGGCCGGTGAGGTGGGTGCGCTCGCCGCGGAGCTCGGTGCGGACACGGCCGGAGCGCGGAGAGGCCTGCAGACCCGTGAGGTCGGGGCGGCCGAGGCGCTCGGACCAGAAGGGGGCCAGGGCGGTGTGGGCGCTGCCGGTGACCGGGTCCTCGTCGATGCCGACGTTCGGGAAGAAGCAGCGAGAGACGAAGTCGTACCCGCGGGTGGGGTCCTCGGCGCGGGCCGTGGCGATGATGCCGCGCTGTGAGTGGCCGCCGAGCGCCTTGTGGTCGGGGGCGAGACCGAGGACCGTCTTCTCGTCGGCGAGTTCGAGGACCAGGTCGCCGACGTTCGGGCCGGTGTCGAAGGCGCTGAGCGGCTCCGCGCCGAGGGCCTTGGCCACGCCCTCGGGGATCTCGACACGGGTGAGCGGTGCGGTGGGGAAGTCCAGGGTGATGGAGCCGTCCTCGCGCGGCGTGGCGCTCAGGACGCCGCTGCGGGTGGCGAACCGTACGGGGCCCTCGTGGGCGCCCGTGCTGTGCAGGACATGGGCGGTGGCCAGGGTGGCGTGGCCGCACATGGCGACCTCGGTGGCGGGCGTGAACCAGCGCAGCGCCCAGTCGGCCTCGCCGCCCTCGGGCAGGCGGTGGGCGAACGCGGTCTCGGCGTGGTTGACCTCGCGGGCCACGTCCTGGAGCCATCCGTCGTCGGGGAAGGCGTCGAGGAGCAGGACCCCGGCCGGGTTGCCGGCGAAGGGGCGGTCGGTGAAGGCGTCGACGATACGAATCCTCATGGGCCGACGCTAGACGCCGGAGGGCGGGGCGGGCCAAGGCCAATTCGGGGTGGCTGGACCGGTGCCGGAGGGGAGCGCGGGCCCGGCGCCCGGCCTGACCCGTAAGCCGGGTTCACTGAGGGCCGTGGTGGGTGCGGCGGAAGTCGCCGGGGGTGGTGCCGGTGTGACGGGTGAAGAACTTGCCGAAGTTGGTGGGTTCGCAGAAGCCGAGCCGGCGGCCGATGACCGCGACGGGTTCGTCGGTGTGTGCGAGCAGCCGCTGGGCCTCCAGGGCCACCCGGGCGTCGATGACCTGCTTGACCGACTGCCCGGTGGCCGCCAGGCAGGCGCGGGTGAGGGTTTTGACTGTGCAGCCCAGGCGCCCGGCGTAGTCCTCGGCACGGCGGGTGGTGGCGTAGGAGCGTTCCAGCTCGGTGCGGAGGAGGGCGTAGATCTCACTGCCGGCGTGGGGGTCGCCGTTCTCGCTGTCCCCGGGAAGCCGGTCGATCTCCAACAGCAATGTGGAGAGCAGGAGTTGGAGGATCTCCCGCGACACCGCGCCGTCCGGCCCGGTGTACTCGTCCCGTAGCTGTGCCAGCAGGGTGGACAGTGCGGCGCAGTCGCGACCGGCGCCCAGCTGCCGGCAGACGGGTCCGTACCACTCCTTGATCAGACGGTCGGTGCCGTGGGCGGGCCCGAGGCCACGCGAGGACGACGTGCGGTTCTTCGACGCCCCCGGTTTCCCGGAGGAGTTCAAGCCGTACGCGATCGGCCCGATCCAGGCCCCGAGGCCTACCGGGCGCTGGGTGACGATGTCACCTGGACCTGCCTCTCCCCGCTCCCGGTCCACTTCGCATGACAGCCAGGCTCGTAACAGCCAGGCGCGTATCTCGACGGCAGACTTGCCCCATGAACCAATCGGATCCCAAGGCTGACCTCCAGTTCTACCTGCAGTCCGCCCGCGATGCCCTGCTGTGGAAGATCGAAGGGCTCTCGGAGTACGACATCCGCCGCCCGATGACTCCGACCGGCACCAACCTCCTGGGCCTGGTGAAACACGCGGCCGGCGTGGAGCTGGGCTACCTCGGCGACACCTTCGGACGGCCGTCCGGCGAGCCGCTGCCCTGGCTCGACGACGGTGCTGAACCCAACGGGGACATGTGGGCCACCGCCGACGAGTCACGCGAGGACATCGTGGAGCTTTACCGCCGGGCGTGGGCGCATGCGGACGCGACGATCGACGCGCTGGCGCTGGACACGATCGGCAGGGTGCCGTGGTGGCCCGACGGCAGGGACGAGGTGACGCTGCATCATGCCGTAGTGCGCGTGATCGCCGATACGCACCGGCACGCCGGACACGCCGACATCATCCGGGAACTCATGGACGGTGCCGTTGGGATGAACAAGGGCAACGACAGCATGGCGCCCGGTGATTCGGCGTGGTGGGAGAACCACCGAAACCGGCTGGAGCGTGCGGCGCAGGAGGCCGACCGAGACGCGTAACGCCGGACCGGACCGAGTCCGGTCCGGCGGATGATGAAGCCGATAGTCCTCGACGACGCGTCGGCGGTCCGGGCGATGGCCTGTCGCACGGCTTCCACCTCGGCCGGTCGTACCTGGCCGGGGGCCTGCCCTTGCACGGCCGGTCGGCCAAGCAGCGACGGGGCCGACCGGCCCTCCGCCGGCCCGACCGGTCCATCCCGCTGCCGGCGCCGGCGCCGGTGTTCGATGCACCAGGCAGCTCCGCCAGCGAAGCTCACCATCACACATTTGGCCTGTCTCAACGAAGTTGGTCGCCCGTATTCCGCTGACCTGCGCGGACTGGATTGAGTGAGAGGCGTGGACTGGGTTCGTCGAGACAGAGTCACGGTTTCGGGGCCGGAACAGGCTGCATGAAAGCGCATCTGCCGGCCCGGGCGAAGTGTGACTGAGCTTCAGTTGGTCAGTGAGGGCTTCAGCCGGCCACTTCGTGCGTCCCCCCGGGCATAGCGGGCGCCTGTTCTCGTACAGCCACAGCACACGAGATCGTCTCGTGGCTCAAGGGCCGGAGCCACCCCAGGCCAACAAGCTGAGGCGGCAGCGTTCCACGGCACGGCCTAGCTCGCCACGCGGTAGCGGAGGTAGACGACTCCTGAGCTGAAGGTGCGGGTCTCGACGAGTTCGAGATCCACCCGGCGCTCGCGTTGGGGAAAGAACGGAATGCCACCGCCGACCAGCACTGGGTAGACCATGGCCCGGTACTCGTCGATCAGACCCGATGCGGCCGCCTCGGCGGCGAGCGTCGCGCCGCCGATCGCGATGTCGCCCTCCCCCGGCTCGGCTCGCAACCGCTCGATCTCCTCCGCCAGGCCACCGGAGGCCAGGCGGGCATTGCCCTGCACCGCCGACAGCGTGGTGGAAAACACCACCTTTGGGAGCGGCTTCCAGATCGCGGCCCACTCAAGCATTGAGTCGTCGAGCGATGGATCCTGGTCGACGGTCTCCCAGTACAGCATCATCTCGTACAGCCGTCGTCCCAACAGGTGGATGCCGACCCCTCGAATCTCGTCGATCCAGAAGCGAAAGACCTCCTCGTCGGGCGCCGTCCAGTCGAAGCTGCCGTCCGGCCCGACGATGTAGCCGTCGAGTGAGACGCTCATCGAATACGTCACGCTGCGCATCAGAAGTCCTCCTCGGTAACGGGTTCGACAGTACGACCGCCGGACGCCGCAGGACTCATCGCAGCTCGCGGGATCCCCTCAGATCTCCCGCCCCACGCGAAGATCATCATGAAGGGCGGCGATCTTCGATTCCATGATCGGCGACCTTACTGGTACGGACCTTGCGGTCATTGATGACTGGCTGGGTCAGCAGTGCGCGGCCCTGCCTGATCCACCCCAGCCGGTACAGCCATCCAGCACCCCCAGCGCCCTCAGTCGCGCGATCAGGTTCGCTGATGTCCTGTCTCATTGAAGTTAGTCGTCTGCGTTGCGCTGACCTGCGTGGACTGGATTGGGTGAGACGCGTGGACTTGGTTCGTTGAGACGGACTGCATCTGTCCGTGTCATGTGATCTCAGTCGATCCTGTCCCGTCTCAGCCGATCTGTTCCCGTTGGTGCTGCTGTCGGTGGGGGCGGCAAGCGATCGTCTCTATCACGGCCTACGACCGGGGCGACATCACTCCATCGACTCCAGAATGCGGTCGAGTGTCCGGCGCCCCATTCTGCTCATCGTCGGATTACTCTCGACGTAGTACCAGACAAGACCCATCGCCTGTTCGAACGCCCATGCCTTGCCGCGTTCCCACTCCAGATCGTCACAGACCAGTGTCCGCCGGAGCACTTCCCGCGGGCCTGGCTGCAACAGGTGCCAGGCACTGACCAGATCCAGCGCGGGGTCGGCCGGGCCGAAGCCGCCGGTGTCGAGTACGCCGCTGAGCCGGTCTCCCGCGACCAGTACATTGCCGGGAATCAAGTCACCATGGCTCATCACGTCGGCACCCGTGCGTGGCAACTCCCGAAAATGGCTCCACACCTGGCGCAGCCGGGGCACGTCGAGCAGCCCCTTACTCTCCTCGAAGCACTTCGCCATCCAATCGTCGTGGTGAGCGAGAACGCCGCCACGATTTTCGCCGCTGAAAAGCCGCCCCCGCGTCTCGGCGTCCCGGAGGGCTGCGATGAAGGCCGCAAGGTCCTCGGCGAAAGCGTCCGACCCACTCGGGTCGGCATCAGAGGCGACCGTTCCCGGCAGCCATGTCTGGACCGACCACGGCATGGGGTAACCCGCTCCAGGCTTTCCCAAGGCGACGGGTTCCGGGGCGGGGAACCGAGACACCTGTGCCAGCTCCGCGCTCGCCTGGGCTTCCTGTTCCAGAACCGCCAGCGCCTCGGCAGCATCGGCCAGACGCAGTGGGAAACGCGCTGAGAGGTCGTTCCCGATGCGGAAGATGGCGTTGACCGTCCCGGTCGACGACAGGAGTTGGATCGCCTTGCCGCTCCACTGAGGAAACTGTTCTTGGATCAAGGCCGCAACGATTTCGGTGGTCACGTCCACTTGGTCATCGTGCATGGTCATCTCTCGCAGGCTCTTCCACTAGTCCAATTCGAAACGCCGGAAGCAGACCAGATCAACTGAGACGACAGCCAGTATTCATACGCCAGGGTCCAGATCAACTGAGATTTTCGGCGACCCAGGTGTCTCAACCGTTCTGGTCGCCCCAGGTCACAGCCGCGGCTTCGGACTCGCGGAGGACAACCTCGCCGCGGCGAGTCCCGATCTGCTGCGCGCGATGGTCAAGACCTTCGCAGACGCGCTCATGTCCGCCGAGGCCGACGCCGTCTGCAACGCCGAGTACGGGCAGGTCAGCGAAGAGAGAGTCAACCACCGCAACGGCTACCGCCCGCGCGAGTGGGACAGCTGAGACAGAGGCTTGCCACGCCGAAGTTTCCGATATATCGTTGACGCATCGCGACAGATCAACGATGGAATGGAGTGATTGCGATGCGTTCCCATGGACAGGACTTCGGATTCGAACGACACGGACACCATGGCGGTCCCGGCGGTCCCGGCGGTCCCGGCCGTCGCGGCTGGGGCGGCTTCGAGGGCCGGCGCGGAGCCTTCGGGCCCTTCGGGCCGGGCGGTCCCGGTGGTCCGGGCGGCCCCGGCTTCGGTGGACCGGGCTTCTTCGGGCCTGGTTTCTTCGGGCCGGGCGGCCCGTGGGGCGGGCGCGGCCGGGGCGGGCCCAGGGGAAGGGCGCGGCGCGGTGACGTACGCGCCTCGATCCTGGCCCTGCTCAAGGACCGGCCGATGCACGGCTACGAGATGATCCAGGAGATCGCCGAGCGCAGCGGCGGCACGTGGAAGCCCAGCCCGGGCTCGGTCTACCCCACCCTCCAACTACTGGAGGACGAGGGTCTGATCACCAGTGAGAGCGAGGGCGGCAAGAAGCTCTTCTCACTCACCGAGTCGGGCCGCGCCGCGGCCGACGAGGGCCCCGACGCCCCTTGGGAAGAGGCCTCGCGCGGTGTCGACTGGGAGGCGCTGCACGAGATCCAGCAGGCCGGCTTCGGTCTGATGGAGGCGTTCGGCCAGGTCTGGAAGACCGGCGACAAGGACCAGCGCGACAAGGCCCTGGCGGTCATCAACGAAGCCCGCAAGAAGCTGTACCTGATCCTCGCCGACGAGAACTGACGGCAGGGCGTGGTACGTGACGGCGCCCCGCGGAATCACCTCCGCGGGGCGCCGGTGCGTCTGCTCACTGTTCAGGACACCAGCGCCCCCAGCTTGCGCAGCGACTCGTTGAGGGCGGCCGTCGCCGAGTCCTTCAGCTTGCCCGCCATGAGGGACACCGCCGCACCGGTGAACTCGCCGTCGATGCGGACCGAGGTCGCCTCGCCGTCCGGTGTCAGCGTGTAGCGGGTGGCGACGTTCACGGCCATCGGGCCCTTGCCGCGGATGGCCAGGACGCGCCCCGGCTGCAGTTCGTCGATCGTCCAGACGACCTCGGCCGGGAAACCCATGAGCTTCATGTTCTCCTCGAAGGTCCCGCCCACTTCCAGGGTTTCGGGGCCGCCTTTCGGGAAGCTGGTGTGGGTCGCATTCCACTCGCCGTACGCCGGCCAGTCCGTGAGCTGGGCCCACACCTTCTCGGCAGGTGCCTCGATGCGTGCTTCCGCGCTGACTTCGGCCATGCGACCACCCCTTGGCGTCGGCTGCTGCGCCGGGCGCAGCTACGGTGTCGCAGAACGTAGCCGCAGGGCCTGGAACATTCAATACTGATGAACCGTCAGAAATTGTGCAGGCGGCTCGCGTGTGGGGTGCCGGGCAAGGCGGCGCGCGGTCCATCAGGGGAAACGGCGCGATGTCATCCGTAAGGAGGAGAAGCCGGTCAGTCATCCCCAACCTGTGTCGGACGCGAAAATGGTGCCCGCCGAGGATGACCCGAGCCGCTGCGGCTGATGGGGTAGGGGTGTGCCACCCCGCTATTCCCCGCAATCGGCCGCCGAGCGCGGCACGCACTCCACGGACTCCGATGCCAGGCTCACCGCCGAACTGGCAGCGGTGGTCGCGGGCGCCCGCAGAAGGGCGCTGCGGGACGGCGACCGGCAGATCGACACCGCGCATCTGCTGCACACGCTGCTGGAGTCGGACTTCGAGGTGCGCGCCGTCTTCGACGGTCCGCAGGTCGCACGGCTGCTCGGTTATCTCGTCCAGCGTGCCATCGGCTACGGGCTGCGCTGGCAGAGCAGCGTCGAGGACTCCGGCGCCGTGCCGGTGCTGCGGGAACCGGAGGGCTGGTCGCCGACGGCGGCGAGCGCCCTGGAGGCGGCGTACCGCCGCGCGATGCGACGCGGCGACGCGCGTGCGCGCGGGCTCGATCTGCTCGCGGTGATCGTCGCCGACCCCGAGTCACGAGCCGTCGAGGTCCTCGACCACGCGGGCGTCGACGTACGGTCTCTGCCGGCCCGGATCGAGGCGGCGTCCGCGGTGGGGGAGTACGCGGGCGGATACGCGGGGACAGGCGACACCGGTCGCTGAGCGGCTGGCCCCGCAAGTCGAAGGGGTCTCGAAGTCCAGTTCCTGAGACAGGTGCGTTCGGGGGTGACGCTCATGTCGACGCCTGCCATCATGTGCCGGTGCATACGTCTCAGGGCAGTCAGGGGAACGGTGGAAGGGGCATCGGCCTGGGGCTCGCCCTCACGTCGGCGGTCGCCTTCGGCGGATCGGGTGTCGCGGCCAAGCCGCTGATCCAGGCAGGTCTCGACCCGCTCCATGTCGTGTGGCTGCGGGTGGCGGGCGCCGCCCTCGTGATGCTGCCGCTCGCGGTCCGCCACCGGGCATTGCTGCGCAGTCGCCCCGCACTGCTCGCCGGTTTCGGCCTGCTCGCCGTGGCCGGTGTCCAGGCCTGCTACTTCGCCGCGCTCTCCCGGATACCCGTCGGCGTGGCGCTGCTCATCGAGTACCTGGCGCCCGCGCTCGTGCTCGGCTGGGTGCGGTTCGTGCAGCGGCGGCCGGTGACGCGTGCCGCCGCCGTCGGCGTGGTCCTGGCCGTCGGTGGACTCGCCTGTGTCGTCGAGGTGTGGTCGGGACTGAGTTTCGACGCCCTCGGGCTGCTGCTCGCGCTCGGCGCCGCCTGCTGCCAGGTCGGCTACTTCGTCCTGTCCGACCAGGGCAGCGACGCGGGCGACGAGGCCCCGGACCCGCTCGGCGTCATCGCGTACGGCCTGCTCGTCGGGGCCGCCGTGCTGACCGTCGTCGCCCGACCCTGGACCATGGAGTGGTCCATCCTCGCCGGCACCGCACGTATGAACGGCACCGCCGTCCCGGCCGTCGCACTGCTCGCCTGGATCATCCTGATCGCCACCGTGCTCGCGTACGTCACCGGCGTACTGTCCGTGCGCCGGCTCTCGCCCCAGGTGGCGGGGGTCGTGGCCTGCCTGGAAGCGGTCATCGCGACCGTCCTGGCCTGGGTGCTGCTCGGCGAGCACCTTTTGGCGCCGCAGATCATCGGCGGGGCGGTCGTCCTGGTGGGCGCGTTCATCGCCCAGTCCTCGGCGCCCGCGAAGGGCTCTGCGGAGCCGGTGGCGAGCGGCGGCGCCGAAAGGGAGGTGCCGGCCCGCGAAACGGCCGCATAAAGCACTGATCGTGCGGGGCACGAGTCCGGAGGGCGAACACCTCGCCCACGTGTGACGAGTTGGGGGCCGTGGCGGGCCCCGCACCCCCGGATCACGCCCCGAGCCTGCGCAGCAGATGGTCGCGCGCGGCAGCGTCGAGCGGCGCGCCCCGCCCCCGCCAGCTCGGCCGTGATGCGGTCCTGAACCTCTCTCGCCCTCCTGCCGGCGTATGTGAACTTCGCCCGTACGTCCGTGACTTCCAGCCGCAGGCCCCTGATGCCGGACAGCATGCGGCTGTACGGCCCCTCGCCCACCGCGACCCGGGCGGAGCCGCCTTCCGGCTGGAAGTGGCAGAGCCGGCGGTTCAGCAGGTCCGCCTTCTCGGCCGGGTCGTCCACGACAGGGGCCGTGCACCGTAGCTGCACCGCCGCGTAGAAGCTCGTGGGCTCGCCGTGCTCGGACTGGACAGGCGGCGCCGGACGTTGGGGCGAGCCGGGTGTCCCAGTGCCTCGCCGCGTTCCGCGTCCTATGCGAAGTGCATCGGCTGGACGTACGGCGGTTCGCCCCGCAGGCCGTTCACGGCGAGCTGCCCGAAGTCGTGGGTGGCGAGCCGGCGCTGCCACTCGGCGTCGTCGCGGGGCGCGTCCCAGGGATGGATCAGCATCACAGGACCGCCAGGTAGTCGGGGAGTTCGGTGCCGGGGGCCAGGTCGGCGTCGGCGAGCGGGGTGCCGTACGCCTTGCGGACCGGGATCACACCGGCCCAGTGGGGGAGGGTCAGGTCCTCGGGGTCGTCGTTCACACCGCCGGTGCGCGCCTTGGCGGAGACCTCGTTCAGGTCGAGGCGGATCACTGCGGTGGCGGCCAGTTCCTTCTTGTTGGCGGGGCGGGAGTCGCGCGCGCGGCCCGGCACGACGTGGTCGACCAGTGCGTCCAGGGCCGCCCGCTTCTCCTCGGGGTCGGTGACCTGGTGGGCGATGCCGTGCACCACCACGGAGCGGTAGTTGATCGAGTGGTGGAAGGCCGAGCGGGCCAGGACCAGACCGTCGACATGCGTCACCGTCAGGCAGACCGCGAGCCCCGGGTCCGCCTGGCCCGTCATCCGCAGCGGGCGCGAGCCCGTCGAGCCGTGGACGTAGAGCCGGTCACCGACCCGGCCGTACAGCGTGGGCAGCACGACCGGAGCGCCGTCGCGGACGAAGCCGAGGTGGCAGACATAGCCCTCGTCGAGTATCGCGTGCACCAGTTCCTTGTCGTACGACGCCCGATCCGCCGAGCGCGTGGGGACGGTGCGCTCGGTCGGCGTGTAGGCGGCGGGCGGCGACATCGGCTGCTGGGTCCCCTGCATTTGCGCTCTCCATTGCACTAGTGCATAATCTGCTTTGTGCTAGGAGGATATCCGATCGAGGGTCGGGGCGCAGCAGAGATTGCGGCGAGCGTCGAGCGTGCGGTGGGGGCCGGAGAGCTGGAGCCTGGTCAACTGCTGCCGCCCATGCGGGAGTTGGCGGTCAGGCTGAGTGTGAATCCCAATACCGTTGCGGCCGCCTATCGCATCCTGCGCGAGCGCGGGGTCATCGAGACGGCCGGGCGCCGGGGCAGCCGGGTGCGCCCCGCGCCGGCCACCACGGGGCGGGACCACATTCGCGTGCACGTGCCCGAGGGTGTGCGTGACGTGTCGAGCGGGAACCCTGATCCGGCGCTGCTGCCGCCGCTGGCGCAGGCTTTCGCGGCGGCAGCAGCGCAGGGCGACCGCGCGCCGGTGCTGTACGGAGACGTCCCTGTGGAACCGGAGCTTGCGCGCATCGCACGTGCCGACCTGGATGCCGACGGAGTGCCGGAGGGGCCGCTCGCAGCGGTCTCAGGATCGCTCGACGCCGTCGAGCGCGTCCTCACGGCCCACCTCAAGCCCGGCGACACGGTCGCGGTCGAGGATCCGGGGTGGGGCAGGACCCTCGACCTCGTTCCGGCGCTCGGACTGCGTACGGTTCCGGTCGGCGTGGACGACGAGGGGCCGCTCCCCGAGGGTGTACGCGACGCCCTCGAAGCAGGGGCGCGCGCCCTGATCGTCACGGACCGGGCGCAGAACCCGACCGGTGCCGCGGTGAGTGCCAAGCGCGCGCGTGCCCTGCGTTCCGTGCTCCGGGAGCATCCGGAGACCCTGCTGATCGAGGACGACCACGGCCACGGGATCGTCGACGTGCCCCTCCACCCCCTCGCCGGGTTCACCCGGCACTGGGCCTTCGTACGCTCGGTCGCCAAGGCCTACGGGCCCGATCTGCGCCTCGCCGTGTTCACCGGGGACAGTGTCACCGTCGACCGGGTCCGGGGACGGCAGCGGCTGGGACCCGGATGGGTGAGCCGGGCCCTGCAACGGGCCGTGGTGCGGCTGTGGACCGACGGCGCGGTGGATGCGCGGGAGGTCGCGGCGGCGTACGGAGCGCGCCGTGACGCGCTGATCGGCGCGCTGGCGGAGCGCGGTGTCGCGGCCCACGGCCGCAGCGGCATGAACGTGTGGGTGCCCGTGCCGGACGAGACCGGCGCGGTCGCGCGTCTGCTGCACGCGGGCTGGGCCGTCGCGCCCGGCGCCCGCTTCCGCATGAGCGCACCGCCCGGAATCCGGATCACCGTCTCCACGCTGACGACGGACGACATCGGGCCGCTGGCGGACGCCGTCGCCTCCGCCCTCGGTCCGGTGCCTACCCGCAGCTATGTCTAGCCAGGCTGATTCCGGCGGTCGGCCCTGGGCCTGGACTGGGTCAGTGCCGCGCCCGCCAGCACGATCACCGCGCCGACCGGGGTCGACCAGGCCAGCGACTCGCCCAGGATCGCGACGCCCGCCGCGGTGGCGATGACCGGGATGAAATACGTGACCATCTGGGCCGTCGTCGGGCCGACCTCCGCGACCAGGCCGTACTGCACGAGCACGGCGAGCCCGGTGCCCAGGGCGCCCAGGGCCGCGACCGCGAGCAGCGGGACGAGGGGGAAGCGGCTCGGCAGGGTGGTGAACAGCGGGGTGACCAGGGCAAGTTGGACGGTGGCCAGCATCAGCTGCGCGCCCGTCAGTGACAGATGGGAGTGGCCGGAGCCCGCCAGGGTGCGGCGGACGTAGATCCAGCCCACCGGGTAGCTGAGCGAGGCCAGCAGGGCCATCGCCGTGCCCGTCACATCCAGGCCGTGGAAGCCCTGCCAGGCGCCGAGCACCGTCAGCACGCCCAGGAAGCCGATGCCGAGTCCCGCGCCCCGGTGCCGGGTCGGCCGGTCCTCGGAGAGCGCGACCAGGGACAGGGCCATGCCCCACAGCGGCGAGGTCGCGTTGCAGATACCGGCGAGCGTCGACGGGATCGTCAGCTCCGAGTAGGCGAAGAGCGAGAACGGCAGCGCGTTGAGGAGGAATGCGGCGACCGCGAGATGCCCCCAGGTGCGGGCACCGCGCGGCAGGCGCTCGCGCTTGACGGCCATCGCGGCCGCAAGCACCACCGTGCCGAAGACCAGACGGCCGAGCGTGACCTGGAACGGGGCGTACGCCTCGGTGCCGACCTTGATCAGCAGAAAGCTGAAGCCCCAGATCAGCGACAGGACGCCGAAGCGGATCCTCCAGTCGAAGGCGGCCCGGCGGCGGGGTGATTCAGGGATGGTGGCGGCGGTGGTTCGTTGGGTGGCGGCGGTGCTCATGGCCGTAACGATGGCGCAGTCAACCTCGTAGCACAATCGAGATTTCGCGCTCGATATCTCGTAGCATTGCTTATATGTTGAACCTGGAGCGCCTGCGCACCCTGGACGCCCTCGCCCGGCACGGCTCGGTGAGCGGCGCGTCCGAGGGGCTGCACGTCACGACGTCGGCCGTCTCCCAGCAGATGGCCAAGCTGGAGCGGGAGGTGGGGCAGCAGCTCCTGGCCAAGAACGGCCGTGGGGTGCGGCTCACGGACGCCGGCCGGCTGCTCGCCGATCACGCGGCGCGCATCCTCTCGCAGGTCGAACTCGCCCAGGCCGACCTGGAGGCGCAGCGCGGACAGGTGGTCGGCGAGCTGCGTCTGTCGGCCTTCCCGACGGCCGCGCGCGGGCTCTTCCCGGCCGCGCTCGCGGAGCTACGGGCCGGCCACCCCGCGCTGCGGCTGCGTTCGTGTGAGCTGGAACCCGAGGCCGGAGTCGCGGGCGTGGTGCGCGGGGACCTCGATCTCGCGGTCGTCCTCGACTGGTACAACAAACCGATGCCGCTGCCCGAGGGCCTGGTGAAGGCGGCGATCCTCGACGATCCGGCGGATGTGGCCATGCCCGTCGGGCACCGGCTCGCGGACCGGACGGAGGTGGACCTGGGGGAGTTCGCCGACGACGAGTGGATCACCTGGCGGGAGAGCGACTTCTGCCACGAATGGCTGATGTTCACCCTGCGCTCCAAGGGCATCGAGCCGCGGATCGGCCACCGCGCCGCGGAGACGCACACGCAGCTGGCGCTGGTCGCCGCCGGACTCGGCGTGTGCGTCGCACCGCTGCTCGGGCGCGATCCGATGCCCTCCGGGGTGGTGACCGTTCCGGTACGGCAGCGGGTGCGCCGGCACGTCTACGTGGTGTGGCGGGCCGACGCCGACCGCCGCCCGTCGATCCGGGCGGCGGTGGAGGCGCTGCGGGCGGCCGGAGAGGCCGTGTCGGCAAGCTGAGTCACAGCGAGCCGAGCTTGCGGAAGTCCCAGGAGACGACCTTCGTCGGCGTCAGCCGTATCCACGCGTGGCGGCCGTCGTACGGCATCTCGTCCAGTCCGAAGTTCTTGCGCGCAAACAGCGTTTCGGGGATGTCGAGTTCAGCGCACAGTTCCCCCGTGCGGGGAGCCTCGCCGACGAACTCCGCCGTGCCGGACAGCTCCGCGCCCTGCAACTGCTCGTACTCCTCGCCCGTGTCGACGATGACGGCGATACGAGGATCGCGGCGCAGATCGGCGAAGCGTTTGCTGCGCACGACGGAGTACAGCCACAGCGAGACGCCGTCCCAGGCGAACCACAAGGCGGTGACATGCGGGGTGCCGTCGGCCGACACCGTCGCCACCCGGCAGGTCCGCTGGGTGGTGAGGAAATCGTCCAGCTCACCGGGTGTCATCATGATCTTCCGGCCCCGGCGCTGAGTGTCGGTCATGCGGTCCCCCTCTTCTTCTCCCACGTCGTGCCAGAGAGATCCTCTGACATCACGTCAGAAAAGAATGGAGTGTCTTCCGTTCACCCGCAATGGTCGTTACTCTCGCCCGTCCCGAAACCGACGACAAGAGGGGCCATGCCGTCGTACGAACAACTCAGTGCACTCCTCGACCCCCCGACCACGGTGCTGCTCACCGTCGAGTGCCAGCAGGGCGTGGTGGGCCCGGACAGCGCGCTGCCCGAACTCGCCAAGGAGGCGCGCTCCTCGGGTGCGCTCGTCAACGTGGCCCGGCTGGTCGCCGCCGCGCACGAGGGCGGGGTACAGGTGATCCATGCGATCGCCGAGCGCCGCCCGGACGGCCGGGGCGCAAGCCGCAATGCCCGCCTCTTCCGGGCGGCCGAACGGCTCCCGGTGCAGCAGCTGTCCGGCACCACGGCGGTGCGCGTCGCGGCGCCCATCGAGGTGGCCCAGGAGGACTTCGTCGTACGCCGGCTGCACGGCCTGTCGCCGATCGCGGGCACCGAGGTCGACGCGCTGCTGCGCAACCTGGGCTGCCGCACTCTGATCGTCACCGGAGTCTCGGCCAATGTGGCGATCCCCAACGCGGTGTTCGACGCCGTCAACCGCGGCTACACCGCCGTCGTGCCCGCGGACGCCATCGCGGGAGTGCCCCCCGAGTACACCCCCGCGATGATCCGCAACACCCTCGCGTTGGTCGCCACGGTCGCGACCACGGACGAGGTGCTGGCCTGCCTCAAGCGGCCGCGGCGGACGGGACGTACCTGAGCATCACGACATCTTCATCGTGATCGAGTCCCCGCTCACGGTGATCTGCTCGGCGGGCAGCCCCTGGGTGGCGGGGCCCTTCTTCACGCTGCCGTCGGTGACCGAGAACTCGCTGCCGTGGCAGGGGCAGGTGATGACACCGTTGCTGATGCCGCTCACCGCACAGCCCTGGTGGGTGCACTTGGACGAGAACGCGACGTACTTGCCGGCCGTCGGCTGCGTGACGACGACGCCGTGGTCCTTGAAGATCTTGCCGCCGCCCTCCGGGATGTCGGAGGTCTTCGCGAGGACCGTGCCGCCGGAGCCGGACGACGAGGAGCCGCTCGCGCTCGACCCGCCGCTGCTCGCGCCGGCGCCTGCCTGGGAGCTGGGCGCGTCGGAGACCGAGGAACTCGACGAGTTGTTGTCCGACGAGGAGCACGCGGTCAGCGCGACGGCGAGCCCCGCCGCGCCGACCGCCGCCACGACGGTACGGCGAGCCGGTGCCGGGACGGGCTGAAGCGATTCGCTGGTCATGCTGACGTTCCCTTCGGGGAGGTTTCGTGATCTGTCGAGAGGTACGGTGCGCAGGCACCGGCTGTTCAGACGGTGTCGAGATCTTGACCTCTTCGACATGAGGGGGGCGTAAATCACAGCTGTCGTTCCGCTGTCAGTCGCACGCGCGGCCCCCACGGGTCGCCTCCGGTGCCGGTCAACGCCCCAGTAACCTGGGGCGATGCTCAAGGAAGTCATCGCGACCCGTTACATCACACCGTTGCGTGAGGGCGGTTCGCTGCCGGGGCTCGTCGAGGCCGACGATCTCGGGACGTACGTCATGAAGTTCACCGGCGCCGGACAGGGCCGCAAGACGCTCGTCGCCGAGATCGTCTGCGGCGAACTCGCCCGCCGGCTGGGTCTGCGCGTACCCGGACTGGTCACGATCGGTCTGGACCCGGTGCTGGGCCTCGGTGAACCCGACCAGGAGGTGCAGGAGCTGCTCAAGTCGAGCGGTGGACTCAACCTCGGCATGGACTTCCTCAGCGGCGCGATCGGTTTCGACCCGCTCGCGTTCACGGTCGGCTCCGAGGAGGCCGGGCGGATCGTCTGGTTCGACGCGCTCGTGAACAACGTCGACCGCTCCTGGCGCAACCCCAACCTGCTGATGTGGCACGGCGACCTGTGGCTCATCGACCACGGCGCCACCATGATCTGGCACCACAACTGGCCCGGCGCCGAGGCCTCCGCCACCAGGCCCTACGACGCCTGCGACCACGCCCTTGCGCCCTTCGCACCGGACGTGGCGGGCGCCGCCGCCGAGCTGGCGCCGCTCGTCACCGAGGAACTGCTGGCCGAGGTGACCGCCGGGATCCCCGACGAGTGGCTGACCGGCGAGCCCGGCTTCGACACGCCGGACGCCCTGCGCCGGGCGTACGCGAAGCCGCTGCTCGCCCGCGCCGCCGTCATCCACGAACGTATCCAGGGCATCGGGACCCGTCAGGGGGACAAGTGAGCGAGCGGGTCGTCTTCGAGTACGCGCTGCTGCGGGTCGTGCCGCGGGTCGAACGCGGTGAGTGCATCAACGCGGGCGTACTGGTCTACTGCCGCGCCAAGTCGTTCGTCGCGGCCCGGACGCACCTCGACGAAGGGAAGCTGCTGGCGCTGGACCCGGGCGCGGACGTCGCCGGTGTGCGCGCCGCGCTCGGCGCCGTCGAGGGCGTGTGCGCGGGCGGCGCGGCGGCCGGGCAGGCGGCGCAGGACGACCCCGGGCGGCGCTTCCGCTGGCTGATCGCGCCCCGTTCGACGGTCGTCCAGCCCGGGCCCGTGCACACCGGGCTGACCGCCGATCCGGCGGCCGAGACGGAGCGGTTGCTGGATCTCCTGGTGAGGTAATGGATCACACGCACCGGGTGTGCCGTTGACACCGGGTGCCAGGGCTTCTAGCGTCACGTCTGCTGAAGGTACTAAGCGGTCGCTCACCCGTAGGGCGTACCGTGGGAGCTGCAGACTTTCCGAAGGCGTTCCAGGCTTTCCAAGGGCGAGGAGAACCAGCAATGTCCACCACTGAGCAGCGGGTCGCCGTAGTCACCGGCGGTGCGCGCGGCATCGGCGCCGCCACCGCCGTACGACTGGCCGCCGAGGGCCGTGCCGTCGCGGTGATCGACCTCGACGAGGCCGCGTGCAAGGACACCGTGGAGAAGATCACCGCCGCCGGTGGCAAGGCCATCGCCGTCGGCTGCGACGTCTCGGACGAGGCGCAGGTCGAGGCGGCCGTCGCGCGCATCGCCGAGGAGCTGGGCGCGCCGACGATCCTTGTCAACAACGCGGGCGTGCTCCGCGACAACCTGCTGTTCAAGATGAGCGTCTCGGACTGGGACACCGTCATGAACGTCCACCTGCGGGGCGCCTTCCTCATGTCGCGGGCCTGCCAGAAGCACATGGTCGACGCCGGCTTCGGCCGTATCGTCAACCTGTCCTCGTCCTCCGCGCTCGGCAACCGGGGCCAGGTGAACTACTCCGCCGCCAAGGCCGGTCTGCAGGGCTTCACCAAGACCCTGGCCAAGGAGCTCGGCAAGTTCGGCATCACCGCCAACGCCGTCGCCCCCGGCTTCATCGCCACGGACATGACCGCCGCGACCGCCGCGCGCGTCGGCATGGGCTTCGAGGACTTCAAGGCCGCCGCGGCCACCCAGATCCCCGTGGCGCGGGTCGGCGAGCCGGACGACATCGCCAACGCGATCGCCTTCTTCACGGGCGAAGCGGCCGGGTTCGTCTCCGGCCAGGTGCTGTACGTCGCCGGCGGACCGCTCGACTAGGGCCGGGGGAACAAGGAATCATGACTGCACTGCCCGAACTCTCCGGCAAGGTCGCCCTCGTCACGGGCGCCAGCCGCGGCATCGGCTACGGCGTCGCCGAGGCGCTCATCGCCCGCGGTGACCGCGTCTGCATCACCGGACGCAATGAGGACGCACTCAAGGAGGCGGTCGAGACGCTCGGCGCCGACCGCGTCATCGGCGTCGCCGGCAAGGCGCACGACGAGGCCCACCAGGCCGTCGCCGTCGAGCGCACCATGGAGGCCTTCGGCCGGGTCGACTTCCTGGTCAACAACGCGGGCACCAACCCCGTGTTCGGTCCCATCGCCGACCTCGACCTGAACGTGGCGCGCAAGGTGTTCGAGACCAATGTGGTCTCCGCGCTCGGCTTCGCCCAGAAGACCTGGCACGCCTGGCAGAAGGACAACGGCGGCGCGATCGTCAACATCGCCTCCGTGGCCGGCGTCTCCGCCTCGCCGTTCATCGGCGCGTACGGCATCAGCAAGGCCGCCATGATCAACCTGACCCTGCAGCTGGCGCACGAGTTCGCGCCGAAGGTGCGGGTCAACTCGATCGCGCCGGCCGTGGTGAAGACCAAGTTCGCACAGGCCCTGTACGAGGGCCGGGAGGCGGAGGCCGCCGCGGCCTACCCGCTCGGCCGGCTCGGTGTGCCCTCCGATATCGGCGGCGCCGCCGCGTTCCTGACCTCGGACCAGTCCGACTGGATCACGGGCCAGACGCTGGTCGTCGACGGCGGCATCTTCCTGAACGCCGGGGTGGGCTGACGGACGTCACGACACGGGCGCGGATCGCCGGGATTCATTGACAGAATCCGCGCCGGTGTCGTTGCCACGAGGGTCCACAGGGGGATGACAACGTCGTCATAACGCGCTGGTCACATGCCCCGCCGGAGCACGGTGAACACGGCGGGGCACTGCGGTATGGTCTGCCGACCCCCCTGGTGTGGCAGCTCTAGGAGCAAGGCGTGTCCAACCGGAACCGAAGTCTGCGTCAGCTTGCGGCGATTACGTCCATATCGTTGGTGGCCGGATGTGGTGTCCTGTCATCGAACTCCTCCGATGACAAGGGGCCGATCGTCGTCGGCACCACCAGTTCGCCCAGCACGCTGGATCCGGCCGCCTCCTGGGACAGCTCCTGGGAGCTGTTCCGCAACGTCTACCAGACCCTGCTGAACTACCCGGACGGGGCGACCGAGCCGGGGCCCGACGCCGCCGAGAGCTGCCGGTTCACCGACGGGACCAACCTGACGTACAGCTGCGTCCTGCGTACGGGTCTTACCTTCTCCAACGGGGACAAGCTCGACGCCAAGGCCGTGAAGTACTCGGTCGACCGGATCAGGCAGATCAATGTGCCCGGCGGCCCGGCAGGCCTGCTCGGCAGCCTCGACCAGGTCGAGGTGAAGGGCGACCGCGAAGTCCTCTTCCACCTCAAGGAGGCGGATGCCACCTTCCCGTTCGTCCTGGCCACTCCGGCCATGTCGATCGTCGACCCGGCCGACTACCCGGCGACGACCGTGCGCAAGGACGGCAAGATCACCGGGTCGGGGCCGTACACGCTGCAGTCCTACCAGGAGGGCAAGGAGGCCCAGCTCTCCGGGAACAGCCACTATCAGGGGTACGCCAAGCGGAAGAACGACGCGGTCACCATCCGCTACTTCCAGGACTCCGCCAGCATGGTGGACGCCCTCAAGAGCAAGAAGATCGACATCACCTACCGCGGTCTTGGCGCGTCCGACGTCGTCGCGCTCCAGCGCCACCAGTCCAACAACGGCATCCAGCTCGTCGAGAACTCGGGCATCGAGATCAGCTACCTGGTGTTCAACCCGAAGGACCCGTGGGCCGGCAAGGCCGCCGTCCGCAAGGCGGTGGCCCAGCTCGTGGACCGGGCCGCGATCGCCCACAACGTCTACAAGGACACCGTCGATCCGCTCTACTCCATGGTCCCGGCCGGGCTGACCGGGCACACCACGGGCTTCTTCGACGACTTCGGGGACCCCAGCACTTCCAAGGCCCGCAAGATCCTCTCCGAGGCGGGCATCACCCAGCGCGTCCCGCTGACCCTCTGGTACACCACCGACCGGTACGGCTCCGAGACCGGCCCGGAGTTCCAGGAGCTCAAGCGTCAGCTCGAGGACTCCGGCCTCTTCCGGGTCACCCTCAAGAGCCGTCCCTGGAAGACGTACGTGGAGGGCTACCAGAAGGGCGAGTACCCGGTGTTCGGCCGTGGGTGGTTCCCCGACTTCCCGGACCCCGACAACTACATCGCCCCCTTCGTGGGCCAGCAGAACGCCCTCGGCACGCCCTACCAGTCGCCGGAGATCACCGGTGTGCTGCTGCCGCAGTCCCGGCGTGAGAGCGACCGCGCCAACGTGGTCAAGGAGTTCGAACAGGCCCAGCAGATCCTGGTCGACGACGCCCGGCTGCTGCCGCTGTGGCAGGGCAAGCAGTTCCTCGCGGCGAGCGAGGACATCTCCGGCGGGGAGCGCGCGCTGGACCCGTCGACGATCATGATGCTGTGGCAGCTGTCGCGCAAGACCAGCTGGTAGCCCCGGCGCCGGAAAGGGTTCGGGAGCCGGTTGTCAGTGGTCGCCTGTAGGTTCTGAGACCTGGAAGTGACCGCACATCGGAGGAAGTTGACGTGACCGACATCGCCATGCTGCCGGAGTCCTGGCGGGGCGTTCTGGGCGACGAACTGCAGCAGCCCTATTTCAAGGAGCTCACGGAGTTCGTCGAGGACGAGCGCGCCAAGGGTCCCGTCTACCCTCCGCGTGAAGAGGTCTTCGCCGCCCTCGACGCCACGCCGTACGAGAAGGTCAAGGTGCTCATCCTCGGCCAGGACCCGTACCACGGCGAGGGCCAGGGACACGGCCTGTGCTTCTCCGTGCGGCCCGGTGTGAAGACCCCGCCCTCGCTGCGGAACATCTACAAGGAGATGCAGGAGGAACTGGGCACACCGATCCCGGACAACGGCTATCTGATGCCGTGGGCCGAGCAGGGCGTGCTGCTGCTCAACGCGGTGCTGACGGTGCGCGCGGGTGAGCCGAACTCGCACAAGGGCAAGGGCTGGGAGAAGTTCACGGACGCGGTGATCCGGGCCGTCGCCGGCCGGCCGGACCCGGCGGTGTTCGTGCTCTGGGGGAACTACGCGCAGAAGAAGCTGCCGCTGATCGACGAGTCGCGGCACGTCGTCGTGAAGGGCGCACATCCCTCGCCGCTGTCCGCGAAGAAGTTCTTCGGATCGCGCCCCTTCACACAGATCAACGAGGCCGTGGCCCAGCAGGGGCACGAGCCGATCGACTGGACGATTCCGAACCTGGGGTGAGATCCGGGGTGGGGCCGGGCCGTGGTCCGTCCCCACCCCCGCCGGCCACCGGTTGCCGCGCGCCGTCACCGTCTTGGCCCAGCGCCGTACGGAGCCGCCTGAGCCCGATTGTCGGTGGGGGCGGTTAGCGTCGTGGATGGGGGTACCTCCGCTCGAGCGAAGCCGAGAGTGGGGGAGGGCGACGATCGTGGAGGACACGGTGGCGAAGCGACAGGAGCAGGCGGCGCCGGACGCCTTCATGACCCGGATCGGTCAGGTCGTGATGCTGCACCACGGCGGCGACCGCGAGGAGGCCCGGGACCGCTTCCTGCGGCTGTGGGCGGAGATCGGTGAGGACGGCGACCCGCTGCACCGCTGCACCCTGGCGCACTACATGGCGGACACACAGGACGACCCGGTGGACGAACTCGCCTGGGACCTCAGAGCGTTGTCGGCCGCCGAGGAACTCACCGGCGAGCGCCTCACCGAGCACGACGGAGCGCTCGCGGTACGCGCGTTCTACCCGTCGCTGCACCTCAGCCTGGCCGCCGACTATGTGAAGCTCGGCCGCTGCGAGGCGGCCCGCGTCCATCTGGGCCGGGCACGCGGCGCGGTCGGTGCCCTTGGTGCCAACGACTACGGCGACGGCATCAGAGCGGCGATCGGCCGCCTGGAACGCCGGCTCGCGGCGGAGGGCCCGATGGGCGGCGCCCCCGAGCCCGGTCCCTTCGACGGACCGGGCGGCGAGACACTGGGGCCGCCAAGACAGCGGCCCTGAGGGGCTCGGCGGCGGTGGGACGCCGGCTTCGGCGGGGGTCTGCGGATGCCGGGCGGCGGCCCCGGAGGCCGGGGCGCGGGGACAGCGGCTCCGGCTCAGGGAAACGCTCCGGTTCTGCCTCCGTGGGTCGTACGAGCCGCGGGCTCACCGCCCGTAGGTGCTCCGGCAGATGGTCGCCTCGGGGCTGTCCGGTTTCCACCCTCCGTATGTGCGGCCGAGCGCGCACACCTCCGCGTTCCTGGGGAACACCTCGGGGACGGTCGGCGGCACCTCGATGCGCGGGGCGGGCCGACCCGGTTTCGGGTGCGGGGCCGCGGGCGGGCGGTGCGGGGCTGCCGGCCACCCCGTGCTGGCGGGCCGAGGGGTATGCCGCCGGGCGGCGGCGGACGGCGACGGGCGGTCGGAGGGCTGGACCATCTCCAGTGCCTCCCGCGCCGGAGCCTGGACGACACGGGGTTCGCTGCTGCCGTCCGCTCGTGGTGCCGGGGGCCGTGAGGGGGCGGGCGGCGGTCCGGGCACGGCCGGGTGCCGGATGGTCACACAGCCTGTGAGGGCCGAGACGGCCACGGTGACCAGGAGCGTTGCGGTCGTCGTTCGATGCACCCGCGCAACTCTGCTGGCTCCGGCCCGTTTTGGGGAGGGGACAGGCGGAGGATGCCCCGCACGGGTGATCTCCGCCCCCGTGCGGAGGGCGCGGGCCCGCCGCAGGTGACGTCAGTCTCCCGTGGCCCCGTCGATCCGCTCGCGGATCAGATCCGCATGGCCGTTGTGCCGGGCGTACTCCTCGATCATGTGGGTGTAGATCCAGCGCAGGCTGTAGGGCTCCTCGGCGAACCTGCTCGGGCCCCGGGAGAGGTCGTCCAGGCCGAAGCCGGCGGAGTGGCGCCGGGCCGTCTCGATCTCCGCCTGCCAGGTGGTGTACGCCTCCTCCCAGGTGTCGGCCTCGGTGAGGTGGAACTCACCGTCCCGGTCCTCGTCGCTGTAGTAGATCGGCCCCGGGTCGTCACCGACCAGGACCTTGCGGAACCAGCCCCGCTCCACCTCCGCCATGTGCCGCACGAGTCCCATCAGGGAGAGCTCGGACGGCTCCACCGAGGCGGTCCTGAGCTGGGCGTCGGTGAGGCCCTGGCACTTCCACGCGAGCGTCTGTCGGTGGTAGTCGAGCCAGCCTTCGAGCATGGCGCGTTCGTCGGCGTTCTGGGCGGGTTCACGGCGATCGACAGTCATGTCCGCATCCTGGCCCATCCCGCTCATCGCCACCAGCGGTTTCGACGGCGACCGCTCAGCCGCCCAGCATTCCGTCGAGCAGCTCCCGCAGGCTGCTGCGCACCTTGTCCAGGGTGGGCACCTCCGTGGTGAAGGAGCCGGCCACGCACGAGAACATCAGCCCATCGGCCCAGGCCACCAGCGACAGCACATGCCGGGCCGGATCGGTCGAACCCACGGCCGTGACCAGCGCGGTGAGCTGGTCCCGGAAGCGGGCGCCGGCCGCGTCGAAGTACTGCCGCAGCTCGGGCCGACGGGTCGCCTCCAGAGCCAACTCGTAGCGGGCGAGGGTCAGTTCGCGGTTGCGGGTCAAGGAGCGATGGGTCGCCAGGGCCAGACCGTCCACGAGTGCGCCCAGCCCGCCCTCGGGGGCGGGCATCTCGTGCAGCGCAAGCACTCGTGCCTCCCGGTCGGCGAGGCGTCGCACCGCGAGCTCCAGCAGCGCCAGGCGTGTCCGTGCGAGGTTCGAGGTAGAGCCCTGGGGCAGCCCCGCCGCCTCGTCGACCGCCCGGTGCGTCAGCCCGCGCATACCGCGCTCGGCGAGCAGGGCCAGGGCGGTGTCGGCGATGAGTTCGGCGCGAGAGGAGCCGGTGGAACGTGCGGACATGGAGGTCAACCTACCCGTGCAACTACATCCGTAGTACAGTCGCCGCATCGCCTCACTACATATGTAGTGATTGGTGGTCGAGCACCGGCGCGCCCAGGAGGAGCCATGGCACAGTCGTCACACGCCGTCGTCATCGGCGGCGGCATCGGAGGCCTCACCGCGGCCACGGCCCTCCATCTGCGCGGCCTGCGGGTCACCGTGCTCGAGCGGGCCCGCTCCCTGAAGCCGGTCGGCGCGGCGATCTCCCTCGCCCCGAACGCCCTGCGCGCCCTGGACGTCATCGGCATCGGCGACGAGATCCGCGACCTCGCCGCCTGGCAAGGGGACGGCGGCCTGCGCACCCCGTCCGGCCGTTGGCTCTCCCGCACCAGCGCCGCCGCCGCGGCCGAGCGCTTCGGCGGGCCGCTCGTCCTGCTGCACCGGGCCACCCTCATCAACAGCCTGGCCGCCCGAATCCCGTCGGACTCCATCCGTACGACCGCCGCCGCGACCCTCGCCGACCCGGGCGACGCCCGCCGCCCGGCCCGTGTGACCACCCCGGACGGCGAGCTGGAGGCCGATCTGGTCGTGGCCGCCGACGGCATCCGCTCCGGTGTACGCCGGACGCTGTTCCCCGGCCACGCGGGGCCCGTCTACTCCGGATTCACCACCTGGCGGGTCGTGATCCCCGTGCCCGGCGTCGAATTCGCCGCCCACGAGACCTGGGGCAGGGGCCGCATCTGGGGCACGCACCGGCTCAAGGACGGCCGGATCTACGCGTACGCCGCAGCCGTCGTGCCCGCGGGGCAGCATGCGCCGGACGACGAGAAGGCCGAACTCGTACGGCGCTTCGGCGACTGGCACGAACCGATCCCTGCCGCCCTCGCCGCCGCTCGCCCCGAGGACGTCCTGCGCCACGACGTCCACCACATCGCCGAACCGCTCCCCGCCCACCACCGCGGCCGGGTCGCCCTGGTCGGCGACGCCGCGCACGCCATGCCGCCGACGCTCGGCCAGGGCGGCAACCAGGCCATCGAGGACGCGATCGTGCTCGCTCACCATTGCGACGACCTCACCGCCTACACGGCGGCCCGGCTGCCCCGTACGACGGCCATCGCCCGCCAGGCCGTGAGGATCGCCCGGCTCAACATGATGAGCAACCGCGTCGGGATCGCCGTACGCAACACCTCGATGGCCGCTCTGTCGAAGGCGGGACCCGCGCTGTTCCTGCGCGGCTTCGACGGCATCGCCGACTGGCGGCCGCCGCATCGGCCGTATGCTTCCGATGAGGCATCCGTCGGCAACCGCTAGGAGACCCCGTGAAGGTCGGCTGCATCGGACTCGGCGACATCGCGCAGAAGGCCTATCTGCCGGTGCTCGCACTGCAGCCGGGGATCGAACTGCACCTTCAGACACGGACGCCCGCCACACTCCACCGCGTCTCCGACAGCCTTCACCTTTCCCGGGAGCAGCGGCATGTCGGCCTGGACGCGCTCCTCGCCCAGGACCTCGACGCAGCCTTCGTACACGCGCCCACCACTGCCCACCCCGAGATCGTCACCAGGCTCCTGGATGCAGGTGTACCGACGTACGTCGACAAGCCCCTGGCCTACGAACTCGCCGACTCCGAACGGCTGGTGCGGCTCGCCGAGGAGCGGAACATCTCTCTGGCGGTCGGCTTCAACCGGCGGTACGCACCGGGGTACGTACAGTGCGCCGACCATCCGCGCGATCTCATCCTGATGCAGAAGAACCGCATCGGACTGCCCGAAGAACCGCGCACGATGATCCTCGACGACTTCATCCACGTAGTCGACACTCTGCGGTTCCTCGTGCCCGGCCCGATCGACGACGTGACGGTCCGGGCCCGGGTCGAGGGCGGGCTGCTGCACCACGTGGTGCTCCAGCTGGCCGGTGACGGATTCACCGCGCTCGGCGTGATGAACCGGCTGAGCGGTTCGGCCGAGGAGATCCTGGAGGTCTCCGGGCAGGACACCAAACGGCAGGTGCTCAACCTCGCCGAGATCATCGACCACAAGGGTCAGCCGACCGTGCGCCGGCGCGGAGACTGGGTGTCGGTGGCCCGGCAGCGCGGCATCGAGCAGGCTACGATGGCCTTCCTCGACGCGGTCCGCGCGGGCAAGGTGCTCAGCGCCCGTGACGCACTGGCGACTCACGAACTGTGCGAGCGGGTGGTAGCTGCGGTGCAGGAGCGCCCCGTCGCACTCTGACGGCCCGGAAGCCCTCGGCCGCACACAGCCCGGCCAGTATCAGCAGGGCTGCGTCCAGCGGCCAGTCGCCGTAGCGGACGTACGGCGTGACCCCGTGGGCGAGCGGGATGTCGTACACCGCCGACGTGCTCCTGTCGGTCCCCAGCCAGGAGCCGATGCGCTCGCCGGTCGGGCCGTAGACGGCGGAGACACCGGTCAGCGTGGCGTGCACCATCGGGCGGCCGGTCTCCGCGGCACGCAGCGCGGCCAGCGAGGCGTGCTGCTCCGGCGCCCAGCTGTGCTGGAACGTCGACGTCGACGACTGGGCGAGCAGCACCTCGGCACCGTCCTCGGCCAGATGGCGGCTCATGTCCGGGAATGCGGACTCGAAGCAGACCATCGGGCCGACGCGGAGCCCGTGCCCCACGTTCATGACCACCTGCTCGGTGCCACGCCTGCGGTCCTCGCCGGCCGCCTTCCCCACGGAGGTGGCCCAGCCGAGCACGGACCGTGCCGGTATGTACTCGCCGAACGGGACGAGCCGCATCTTGTCGTAGCGCTCCCCCGTCGGGCCGTGCGGGCCGATGAGCACGGAACTCTTGTAGATGCCGGGGCGGTCGGAGCGGCGCGCGTCGACATTGACGAGTATGTCGGCCTTCACCAGCCGGGACAGCGCCGCGACCCGGTCGGCCAGATCGGGCCGCTGCGCGAGGTCGTAGCCGATGCTGCTCTCACCCCAGACGACCAGGTCGAGGTTCTGCCCGGCGAGCCCGCGGGTCAGCTGCTCCTCGCGGTCGAAGCGTTTCATGCCGCTGTCCGTGCCGTCGACGATCCCGGGCTGGACGACCGCGATCCGCACCCGCCCGTCGACGTCGGGGCGCGGCGCCCAGACCCAGGCCGCCGAGGTCGCGGCGGCGGTGGCGACGAGGCCCGCCACGGCAGGGACGCGCACCGCGCGCACCGACACGAGCATGGCGAGGGCGACGTTCACGCCCACGACCAGGAAGCTCAGCAGCCACACCCCGCCGACCGAGGTCAGCCGCAGTGCGGGCTGCACCTGCCACTGGCTCGACCCGAGCAGGGCCCAGGGGCCGCCGAGTCCCTGCCAGGAGCGGACGAGTTCGACCATCAGCCAGCCGGAGGGCAGTACGAGGAGGGCGGCGCCGAAGCGCCGCGGTGAGGGCACGTCGGCCAGGAAGTGCCGCACCAGCCAGCCCCAGGGCGCCCACAGCGCGCCGAGCAGCGCCGCGATGACGAACAAGAACACGTTCAGGCTCGGCAGCAGCCAGTGGTGCACGGCCACCATGAAGCCGAACCCGCCGAGCCAGCCGTCGTACGCGGCCTGCTTTCCGGTCGGGGCGGAACGCACCAGCAGGATCCACGGGACCAGCGCGATGTACGCGAACCACCACCAGGACGGAGCGGGGAAGGCGAACACCGGCAGCGCACCCGCCAGTACGGCGGCGGCTCCGCGCCACCAGCGGGAGGTGAGCCAGTCGCTGGGCATCCTCATACGGCGCATCCCTCCCCTGCCATGTCTCCAGTGTGCGCGCCGGGGAAGATCTCCGACAGAGGGCGTGGGGGCGTGCGGGGAGGGAGCGCGCTCAGGTGGCCGCGTCCTGCCGGGGCGGGTGGGGCGTCCGGCGCCACTTCTCCCGGACGACCACTTCCCGCAGCCGCCAGCCCTGGTCCGTGCGCAGGAACGCGAACGCGTACCGGCCGCCGCAGACGAAGTCCGGCTCTGACATGCCGCCGTCCTGCCCCGAGAACCGCATCGGATTGACATAGTCGGCCTGGACCCGGGCCGTGTCACCGACGTCCTGCGCCAGGGCGCCGAAGCGTACGCGCCGGTTGACGATCAGATGCTGGCGCATCGGAAACAGCCGCATGGTCTGTTCCAGCCACCCGGCGACCTGCCCGGCATCACCCTCGATCCCACCCGCCGAGCGGTAGTCGGCGCGTCCGTCCGCCGTGAACAGCAGTCGGTACGCCTCCCAGTCGCCGTCGTCGACGGCCACCGCGTACTCGGTGACGAGTCCGTCGACGGCCAGCCTGTCCATCACAGTAGCGAGCTCCACGCGCTGGGTCATCGGCTCAGTGTTGGGGACGGGGGTTGCACAGCCAAGAGGTGTGCAGGGGGTTTCGGCCCGCTGGGATCGTTGCTCGCGCGGCCGCGACGTCCGGGCGCGGTGGGCGAGGAGCGTCAGGTGGTCGCCATCAGAAGCTCCTCCCCGTGCGACGTGCGAAGGCCATCGGTCCTGCCTGCGAAGTAGCGCCGGTTGAGCATCGCCGCCGACACGGGCGTTCCTGAATCCTGCGGTGCGGGCCGGCGCCGGCACGTCCGACGGGGTGAAGAAGCTGACAAAGGGTGTCCCGGCCGCCTGGCCGCCTTGCTCCGAGGCCTGGCGTCCGGCGCGGTCCTCCTCTTCGAGGAGCTCCAACGGAGGCATGAACGTCATGGCGAGCGTGGAGCCCGGGGCGAGCGAGGCGAGCCGACGCAGCGTGGCGGTGTTCGCGTCCTTGGTGAGGTACATGCTGACGCCGGTGGAGGCCACCACCGCCGGGCGGTCCGCGTCGCATCCGGCTGCCGGGAGGAGGCGGTGGACGCCCTGACGGTCTGCCGCCAAGGAACCGGGCCTCGACGGTGGCCGCGTCGACATGGTCGCCCCGGCGTGATCGGCGCCGGGATTCACGAGGCGATGGGCGGCCCGGGCCGCGCCGAGCGGGCGGCTGCCGCGATTTCGTTGTGCCGCGCCGGTCGGGCCGAGGAGATCGCCGCGGCGAACGGGGCGGCGGCGAACGGGGCCGTGGTGACCGGCCCTTGGGGCCGACGGCCAGGCGGTCGTGGGACCGCGATCAGGCCGCCTCGATGACCTCGCTGCGTATCGCCGCCGCCCACTCCACGACCAACAGCTCGTACTCGGCGCGTTCCTGAGCCGACAGGGAGCCGCCCGCGCGCAGCCACAGCGCGCGAATCCGCTCGTTTAAATCGTCGGCAGACCGCGCGGAACCAGGGCTCATGGAATCGGGGGACATGCGGACAAGCCTAGGGGCAAGGACTGACAGCGCGCTACCGCGCGGCTACGCGCGCAGTATGTGGTTGGTCACGGTCGATTCTGTGAACGGGAGTTGGAGGATTTCGTCGCCCGATCGAGTGCGGGTTCCTCGCCGACCCCTTGACACTCGGCCCAGGTCTGGGACCAGTCCAGGAGCGGGCGCAGGGCCATGACCAGGTCGTCGCCGAGGGCGGTGAGATGCCAGGCCGACTCGGAAGTCGGCGTCGCCAGGCCGGCGGTGCGCAGATCCTTGAGGCGGGCGGACAGGACACTCGAGGACATGTCGTCGCAGCGGCGCTGGAGTTCGCGGAAGCCGATCGGGGCTCCGTGCCGGTGGAGTTCCCAGATCACGCGCAGCGTCCAGCGCCGGCCCAGGAGGTCCAGCGCGGCCATGACGGGGCGACCCGTGACCGAACCGCGCACCGGGCGGCCGGGTAGGGGCGGATCGCCGTCCGGGGTCCGGGGTCCGGGTGTCCCCGGTTCGGTCGTCACTTGCGTACCTCCTCCTGACTTCTTGCTGCTCCCACTCTTGCGCTTCGATTTCAGAAGCGCAAGAGTGCCACCCATGAAACAGCGCATCGACGGCATCGTGCCGCCCTACGCCCCGGACACCGATCGTGCACTGCACCGATGGATGCCGCCCGGGGTCGCCCTGGAACCCCTGATGCTCTTCAAGGTGCTGCAGCGTCACCCCGAACTGGCCTCCCGTATGCGGGCATTGGGCGCGGGGCTGCTCGTCCACGGTCTGCTGGACGACGCCGACCGCGAACTTGTCATCGCCAGGGTCACCGCGCGCTGCGGGTGCGCATACGAGTGGGGCGTGCACATGGCCACGTACGCCGAGAACGCCGGACTCACCCCGGAGCAGATCACTCTCACCGCTACTGGCGCCGCCGACGATCCGGCCTGGTCACCCCGGCAGACGGCCCTGCTGCGGGCCGTCGACGAACTCCATGCCACCTCGGGGCTGAGCGACGCGACCTGGGCCGGTCTCCGTGCCCACCTCGGCGAAGTCAGGGCACTGGAACTGCTGGTGCTGGCCGGCTGGTACCGGACGATCGCGTACGTCGCCAACGGACTCGCGATCGAACCGGAACCGTGGGCCCTCGCCTTCCCCGAAGCCTGAGGCGGCCCGTATGCGGGAGCACCGCTCGGTCGGTCAGCGCAGGCCACCGTCCTCCTGTGCACGGAGGAAGGTGAGGACGTCGCGGGTGAAGGTCTCGGGGTACTGGAAGAGGGAACCGTGGCCGGAGTGGGGGTAGAGGATCAGCTCGGCGTTGGGGATCTTCTGGGCGAGGAGGTAGGAGTTCGGCGTCGGGACCATGGTGTCGTCGTTGCCGTTGACGACGAGTACCGGCTGCTTGATCTGCTCCAGTTCCGGCAGGGTCGCGTCGTCACCGCCGGCGTACGCCGCGATCGCGCCGAGCTGGACCTTGGCGGCCTCCAGCTGGACGTCCGACTCCGGGAGGCGGCGGGTGTTGTGGATGTTGTCCCAGTAGGTCTGCGATGCCTTCCGCCCCACTTCGTCCGGGGTGAAGAACAGGGCCTGGAAGCCCTCCGTCGAGGCCTGCGGGGCGGCCATGTAGGGCAGGTTGTCCGACGTGGGGGCGACGGCGCCTTCGCCGCCGCCGGCGCCGGTGCCGACCAGGACGAGGTGGCGGACCAGGTCCGGGCGGGTCAGGGTGAACCGCTGGGCGACGAAGCCGCCCATGGAGAAGCCGAGGAGGTCGATCTCGCTCAGGCCCAGCGCCTCGACGAAGCCGATGGCGACCTCGCTCATCCTGCGGACCGTGGGCTGGACATCGCCGCCGCTGAACCCGATGCCGGTGTTGTCGAAGACGATGACGCGCCGCTCGGCCGCGAGACGGTCGATGACCTGCGGGTCCCAGTCGTCGATGCTGGCGCGGAAGCGGCTCAGCAGCACGAGCGGGACGCCGGCGGCGGATCCGATCTCGCGGTAGGCGATCTGCGCACCGTTGACCTCGACGTGCTGGTTCTCGGCGGTGAGCAGTGAGCTGGTCATGGCGGAGCCTCTCTGTTCATGTGCCCGGAGGGCATGGGGAGGGTGACCGAAGGGGGTGACCGAAGGGGGAAACCGATCGGTTTCCAGCAGAGTAAACCGACCGGTTTCCATGTTCAAGGTGAGGTGAGAGATGCCCGCCGGCCGACCGCGGACGCGGTTCGAGTCAAGGGGGAGAGGGGTCCGGTCCCGGGATGCCCGCTACCGGACCGGAGGAGTCCCGGTGGCTAGCGCCCCCGGTTCCGGGCGCCGACAGGGGCGGTCAGCAGGACCAGGCCCAGAGCGAGGACGGCCAGTCCGCACCAGGAGGCGGCGGGAAGGCGTTCGCCGAGGACGGTGACCCCGAGGACCGCTGCAACGGCGGGCTCGGCCAGGGTCAGTGACGTGGCCATCGACGC
The DNA here is from genome assembly GCF_040298185.1 of Streptomyces sp. NPDC001634. Taxonomy (NCBI): domain Bacteria; kingdom Bacillati; phylum Actinomycetota; class Actinomycetes; order Kitasatosporales; family Streptomycetaceae; genus Streptomyces; species Streptomyces sp. NPDC001634. The sequence goes on from NZ_JBEOZU010000058.1 coordinate 51,940, forward strand.
CGGGGTGCGGCGCAGTCCGTGCCCGAAGAGCCGGTAGGCCAGACAGACGGTGAACAGGGCCAGGTACACAGCCACGGCCGCGCCGCGGGCGGCGGCCAGCCAGTGCATGTCGAGGAACAGCACGAGCGGCAGGACAAGCAGTCCGGCCGCGCCGAACAGCACGCCCATCACCGCGTCGGAAGGGTGCCCTTGCGTGATGAGCCTGCCGCCGATCAGCGAGTACGCGGCGTACGACAGTCCTGCGAGCGCGGCGAGCGCGACGCCTGTCAGGTCCACCGGCGTGGCATGCCCGGTGAGCCCGGGGCCCAGCACCAGAAGCGCGCAGCCCAGCACGGCGGCCGCGGTGGCGCCGACCCAGACGGCGGTCGGCCGGGCGCGTCCGGTGATCCAGGCCAGCAGCCCGGCGAAGACCGGCGCGCTGCCCAGCGCGATCACGGTGGCCACGGCCACACCGGTGCGAGCCACTGCCGGGTAGAAGGTGACCGGATACCCGGCGACCGCCGGCGCCCCCAGGACGAGCAGCCAACGCTCGCGGCGCGTGCAGGCGGCGGGCAGTGAACGGGCGCCGCGGGAGGTGAGGAACAACAGGATGCCGCCGAGGGTGAGACCGGCGCAGCCGATGGCCGCCGCGGGTGCATCGGCGGGTGCCAGGGAACTGGCGGTCCCGGTCGTACCCCACAGCACGGCCGAGGTGAGGATGGGCGCCGGGCCGTTGAGGAAAGCGGTGCGTGAACGGTGCGAGCCGGCAGCTGCCGGGCGCGCAGGAGGCAACGGGGAGGTGCGGTTAGGCACAGTCGTGATCTTCCGTCGTCGAATGCGTCTGGGACTCGATCCGAAACGGGCGCACGACAAGAACCCCTGACCGCCTCTGCGGGTCGGTCGGGGCCGGGATCAAACTGCCGGTGTCTGCGCCCGGTCAGGCGCCGAGCGGCGGCAGAACGACGTGCCAGTAGGTGTTCACGCGGTGATGGTACCTGGCTGGGACGCGGCGGAGGACGCCGGGCCGGGGGGCGGTCACCGGCGGAAGCCTGCCTTGAACCAGGGGAGTGCTCCTGGATCCGGACAGCGGAAGGAGGAGGTAAACACCCCGCTTCAGCCCCCGGATTCACCCGCGTGCGGACTCAGAACGCCCACGCCGACCAGGGCGATCAACGCCACTCCGAGTGCGATGCGGTACCAGAGAGTGGGCCCCCAGCTCACATGCCCCGTCTCGGCGGCGTCCTTGAGTTCGAACGCGCCCGAGGCCAGCACCGCCGGAACGGCAAGCAGGAAGGAGTAGCGGGCCGCGGCCTCGCGCCGGTAGCCCAGGAAGAGACCGCCGCTGATCGTCGCGCCGGAGCGGGAGACGCCGGGGACCAGGGCCATCGCCTGGGAGACGCCGTAGATCAGGCCGTCCTTCACGTTCAGGTCCTGGAGCGTCTTGCGCTGCTTCGGTGCCCGGTGCCGGCCGCCCGTCTCGTCGCGCGCCGCGAGCCGGTCGGCGACGCCCAGGATCACGCCCATGACGATCAGCGTCGTCGCCGTGACTCGCAGATCCCGGAACGGCCCCTCGATCTGGTTCTTCAGGGTCACGCCGGGAACGCCGATGGGTATCGAGCCGACGATCACCAGCCGGCCCATCTGCGCGTTGTGGTCCTGTCGCATCTTCTTGTCGAACAAGGAGCGGAACCAGGCCGAGAGGATGTTCGCGATGTCCTTGCGGAAGTAGATCAGCACCGCGGGCTCCGTGCCGGGCCGCGGCGTGCCAGGTGCAGCCGGTGATCAGTGGTGTTGGGTGGCAGCGTAGCGCCCCGGGTTGACGTTGCCATCACCGGGGCTTTACCGACGCTTGGGGTGGCTGGGGGTGTCGCTCTGCACCGTGGTCCGCGTCCACCTCGTGGAACGGCCGCGTCCGTGGTGTTGACCGGCCCCTCGAGCGCCGCTTACGTTGCAGCAGAGGGAAAGCGCTTGCTGCCCCCGGTTTCTCCGGAGTCAACACGCGTTGGCCAACGTCTGACGTCACGTCCGATGGAGCACTGATCACGTTCATGCCCACAGACCGCAAGAACACGACCCCGAAGCCGGCCCTGCACCCGGACCGCACTGCGCCCAGGTTCGCCGGCCGTCGTATCAGGGCCGCCCTCGTGGGCACGGGCGCCATCGCGCGCGGCTCCCATTTCCCCGCGCTCGCCCAGCTCGCCGAGGAGGGGGAGACCGAGATCGTCGCCGCCGTCGACATCGACGCCGCCGCCGTCAAGGAGTACTGCGCGGAGGCCGGCATCCCGCACCCGTACACCGACCTCCAGCGCATGCTGGAGGAACAGCGGCCGGACCTGGTCAGCATCTGCACCCCGCCCACCCTGCACCGGCAGCAGACCGTCGCAGCGCTGCGGGCCGGTGCCTGGGTGTGGTGCGAGAAGCCCCCGGTGCCGACGCTGGCCGACTTCGACGCCGTCGAGGCGGAGGAGGGCACCGACGGCGGCCCGTACGCGGCGATCGTCTTCCAGCACCGCTTCGGCTCCGGCTCCCGGCATGTGCGGCGGCTGCTCACCGAGCAGGCCATGGGCCGTCCGCTGGTGGCCCACTGCCAGACCACCTGGTACCGCAACGCCGCCTACTACGCCGTGCCCTGGCGCGGCCGCTGGGGGACCGAGGGCGGCGGACCCGCCATGGGCCACGGCATCCACCAGATGGATCTCCTGCTGGATCTGCTGGGACCGTGGAGCGAGGTGCGGGCCATGGCCGGGCGCCTGGTGCACGACGTGGAGACCGAGGATGTCTCGACGGCACTCGTACGGTTCGAGAACGGCGCGCTGGCCACGGTCGTGAACAGCGTGCTCAGTCCGGACGAGGTCAGCCGCATCCGCATCGACTGCGAGCGCGCCACCGTCGAACTGACGCATCTGTACGGCCACAGCAACGACAACTGGCGCATCACACCCGCCCCCGGCGTCCCCGAGGACGAGGTCGCGGCCTGGCGGGACTTCGGTGCGGACGTGCCCAGTTCACACCTGGAGCAGCTGCGCGAGCTGGTCGCGAGCATGCGCGCCGGTGAGCGGCCGCGCAGCAGCGGCGCCGACGGGCGCACCAGCCTGGAGCTGATCACCGCCCTGTACAAGTCCGCGTTCACCGACACGACCGTCCGCGCCGGGGAGATCGGCCCCGGCGACCCGTACTACACGGCCCTGCACGGAGGGGCGCCCGGCTGGGCGCCCGTGGTGACCGAGGCGTCCGCGGCGGCGCAGAGCGAGGAGGCTTCCGCATGACCGGGACCTTGCGCATCGTGCACGCGCACGGCGACCGCATCACGCTCACCGAACCGACCACCGGTCTCGAACTGTTCAGCTACGTCTACGGCCCCGAGGCGGCCTGGGAGGCCCCCAAGCCGTATCTGCACCCCGTCCGGACGCTTGTCGGCGACGTCGTCACCGACTACCGGCCCAACGACCACCGCTGGCACAAGGGCCTGCAGCTGACGGCCTCCCACCTGTCCGGGCAGAACGTGTGGGGCGGCAACACCTATGTGCACGGCGAGGGGTATCTCGCCATCCCGGAACGCGTCGGCTCGATGGCGCACGTCGCGTTCGACGAGATCGGCGCGGACGGCGCGGGCGCGGTCATCGCCGAGCGGCTCACCTGGCACCCGTACACCGGAGAGCTGTGGGCCGACGAGGAGCGCCGTATCGAGGTGCACGACGTCGACCTCGCATCCCGGTCCTGGGCACTTACCTGGACCTCCGCGATCACCAACCGCCGCGACGAGCCGCTGCTGTTCGGCAGCCCGACCACCGCGGGGCGGGAGCTGGCCGGTTACACGGGACTGTTCTGGCGCGGTCCGCGCGCCTTCCGGGACGGGCGGGTCATCGGGCCCGACTCCGAGGGCCCCGGGCTGATGGGAAAGCAGGCGCCCTGGCTCGCGTACTCGGGGGAGCACGACGGCACCGACGGGCACGCCACCCTCGTCTTCGCGCATGCCCCCGAGAACGACCACCTCGGAGAGCTGGGCACCCACCCCGCGCACTGGTTCGTCCGCAACGAGCCCTTCGCGGCCGTCGCGCCCTCCTGGGCGTTCTACGACGAGCTGGAGCTCGCCCCGGGCGACACACTGCACCGCCGCTACCGGGTCGTGGTCGCGGACGGCGCGTGGGAGCGTGAGGAGGTCGCCAAGTATCTGGAGGACCACCCGTGGTGAGCGCCGGGGACTTCACGGGGCTGCCGGGCGCCGTCGCCGTCTCGCACCTGTCGGTCTACGACTGGCCGGCGGCGGACGGCGTGTGCGGCGGCACGCCCCATATGCATCTGACCTGTACGGAGGCGTACGTCGTCACCGGCGGGCGCGGCGCGGTGCAGACGCTGACGACGTCCGGGTACGAGGTCACGCCCCTGGCTCCCGGCACGGTCGCCTGGTTCACGCCGGGTACCATCCACCGGCTGGTCAACGAGGACGACCTGCGCATCACCGTCCTCATGCAGAACAGCGGGCTGCCGGAGGCGGGCGACGCCGTCCTCACGCTGCCTCCGGAGTACCTGACCGATCCGGAGACGTACGCCGCCGCGACCGCGATCCCGGCCGACGTGCCCGAGGCGGAGCAGGAACGGATCGCCAGGGCCCGGCGCGATCTGGCCCTGGAGGGCTACCGGGCGCTGCGCGACGCGGACGGCCCCGAGCCGCTGGCCGCCTTCCACCGGGCCGCCGCGGCCCTCGTACGGCCGCGTCTGGACGAGTGGCGCGAGCGGTGGCGGCGGGGCGCCGACGCTGCCGCCAAGGCGACGGGCGACCAGCTCGACCGCCTGGAGCGCGGCGACGTGTCGCACCTGGCCGCCGCAGTCGTACGGGCCGAGCAGCCGACCGCGTACGGGAAGTTCGGGATGTGCGGGCGGCTGAACGTGTACAAGGGGATGCCGTAGGCGGTCCGCCTATGCGGCGGTCGGACCGGACACCGTCCATCCCGGTGCCTGCGGGTGCGCCGTCAGGTCCTCGTGCCGGACCTCCTCGCTGCAGACGGAGCAGGTGACGACCGGGATCAGTTCGTTGCCGCAGATGTGCTCGATCACCATGGGGCGATCGTCGTCTTCACGGAGATGGCGGTCGCCCCACGCCATGAGGGTCATCAGGACCGGCTCCAGCTCGAGGCCTGCCGTCGTGGGCCGGTACTCGAAGCGCTGAGGACGCTCGCTGTACATCCTCTTCGTCAGGATCCCCGCGTCCACCAGGCGCTTCAGGCGCGTGGCCAGGATGTCGCGCGGGGCGCCGATGTTGCGTACGAGCTGGTCGAAACGTCCGTTGCCGAGGCACACCTCGCGCAGGACGAGCAGGGAGTACTTCTCGCCGACGAGGGCCAGGGTGTCGGCGATCGAGCAGGGACGCGGGTCTTTGGAGGTGGCCATGCGTCCAGTCTAGGCGAGGGTTTGCTTTTCAAACTCTCTGCGTTATGGTGAGTTCAGATTTCCTACTCACCGGTAATCGCCGCACCGGCACCTGCCGGGCAAGGAGGCCCGCACCATGCGTGACGCCGTGATCGTCGAAGCCGTACGCACCCCGGTCGGCAAGGGCAAGCCCAATGGCGCCCTGGCCCATGTCCACCCCGTAGAACTTCTCGCGCACACCCTGCGCACCCTCGTCGAGCGCTCCGGGATCGACCCCGCGCTCATCGACGATGTCATCGGCGGCACCGTCACCCAGGTCGGCGAGCAGGCCATGAACACCACCCGGTACGCCGTTCTGTCCGCCGGTTTCCCCGAGACGGTGCCCGCGACCACCGTGGACCGTCAGTGCGGCTCCTCGCAGCAGGCCGTGCACTTCGCCGCGCAGGGCGTGCTCTCGGGCGCGTACGACATCGTCGTGGCCTGCGGAGTGGAGTCCATGAGCCGCGAACCCATGGGGTCGAACGTGCCCGCCGGCAAGGACCCCTTCGGGCCCGGCATCGCCGAGCGCTACCCGGAGGGCCTGGTACCCCAGGGCATCAGCGCCGAGCTGATCGCCGCGAAGTGGTCGATCACCCGCGAGCAGATGGACGCCTTCGCCCTCTCCTCGCACCGGAAGGCCGCAGCGGCCTGGGACGGCAGACTGTTCGACGCCGAGACGGCTCCCCTGGAGGGCCTCACGCGCGACGAGTGCATCCGGCCCGCGAGCACCATCGAGACCCTTGCCGGGCTCAAACCCGCCTTCCAGCACCCCGTCATGGCCGAGCGGTTCCCGCAGATCGAGTGGAACGTCACCGCCGGCAACTCCAGCCCCATCAACGACGGCGCGTCGGCCGTGCTGATCACCTCCAGCGAAACCGCGGCCCGCCTCGGCCTGCGCCCGCTCGCCCGGTTGCACAGCTTCGCGGTCACCGGCTCCGACCCCCTGCTGATGCTCACCGGAGTCATCCCGGCCACCGAAAAGGTGCTGCGCAAGGCCGGGTTGACGGTCGACGACATCGACCTCTTCGAGGTGAACGAGGCCTTCTCCAGCGTCGTCCTGTCCTGGCAGCAGGAGATCGGCGCCGACCCCGCCAAGGTCAACGTCCACGGCGGCGCCATCTCCATCGGCCACCCACTGGGCGCGAGCGGCACCCGTCTGACGACAACCCTGGTGCACGCACTCCGCGCGCGTGGAGCACGGTACGGCCTGCAGACCATGTGCGAGGCGGGCGGGCTCGCCAACGCGATGATCCTCGAAGCGGTCTGACCGGTCGCCGGCCGCGCGGTCCGTCGGTTCGGTGGCAGCGCGGTCCGGTGGCTCAGCTGCTGCGCAGGTGGTGGCGTTTGCGCCAGGCCACCACCGCGCCGACCAGCGCCGGCACGGCGATGAAGGCCATCGCGATCAGGAAGGCCGGCGAGGTCGGCTTCGAGGCGCGGGCGCCGGCGACGACGTACGCGGCGGTGTTCGGGATCGACCCGAGTGCCGTCGCGAGCAGGAACGGGGCCCAGCGCATCCGTGAGACCGCAGCGCAGTAGTTGGCCGCCCAGAACGGCACCCCGGGGAACAGCCGGGCCGCCATCATCGAGCGGAAACCGTGCCGGCTGAGCTGCCCGTCCACCGCCTTCAGCCAGCGGCCGCGAAGAAGCGGGCGCAGCGCGTCCTGACCGAGCAGCCGGCCGAGCCCGAAGGCGATCACGGCCCCCAGCACCGTGCCCACGAGGGCCGCGCCCGTGCCCAGCTGCGAGCCGAACAGGGCGCCCGCCCCCAGGTTCAGCAACGGGCGCGGCACAAACGCGACCGTGCACAGCCCGTACGCCACCGTGAAGACGACGGCCGCCGCGGCACCCCCGAGCTGCGGCGGCCAGCCGTGCGTCAGCAGCTTCTGCGGCTCGAACAGCAGCACGCAGGACGCGGCCGAGGCCAGCAGCACCAGGAGCAGGGACAGCCGCGACCAGGGCGAGAGCAGCGCTCTCCTGCACCGCGCGGTGAAACCGAGCGGTACGACGAGGGCAGCCGGCGGCGGGGCGATGAGCTCCGCCGCGGCCCGGTTGGATCGTGGGAAGGTGAGCTCCCTGGCGGCGGCCCGGGGAGGGGCCGTGGCGGTGCCCCCAGAGCGGGTGGTGGCATCGAGCATTCGGTGACACTAACCGACGGGTGTGTGAGATCGCCGTATGGTTCGTCTCATGGGCGTCACAGGCAGGGAAACCACGGATGTGCTGTTCGGGGAGCCGAACAGCAGCCTCGCGGATTCCCTGTTGGAACGGCTCACCGATGCTTATGCCGCCGCGGCGGACCCGGAGCGGGCCGCGGCGATGCGCGCCTACATGAAGAACGTCGCACCCTTCCTCGGCCTGACCACGCCCGTCCGCCGGGCCCTGTCCGGCACCGTCCTGAAGGGCACGCCCCACCCCGACGAGGCCGACTGCACCGCGCTCGCGCTGCGCTGCTGGGCGCTGCCGGAACGCGAGTACCACTACTTCGCTGTCGACTACTTGCGCCGCCATGTGCGCAGGCTGTCCTCCGGATTCCTGCCCGTGGCACGTCACCTGGTCTCCACGGTGCCCTGGTGGGACACCGTCGACGCCCTCGCCTCCCACGTAGTGGGAGGCCTCGTGGCCGCCGATCCCGAGCTGAAGCGCGAGATGGACGCGTGGATCGAGGATGACCAGCTGTGGATCGCCCGTACGGCGCTGCTCCACCAGCTGCGCTACAAGGACGCGACCGACACGCGCCGCCTCTTCGCGTACTGCGTACGCCAGTCCGGACACCCGGACTTCTTCGTCCGCAAGGCCATCGGATGGTGTCTGCGGGAGTACGCCAAGACGGATCCGGAAGCCGTACGGGAGTTCGTGGCCCGGGAGCGGTCGCGGCTCTCGCCGCTGTCGGTGCGGGAAGCACTCAAGAACCTCTGATGCCGCCCCGTACTTCCTCGTCCCGACCGTCTCGCCGCGCGTGAAAAAACCATTCGACGCCGGTGGATCCATCGACGATGATCTACGGCATGTTCCGGTACGCCTTCGTCCTCGCAGCATCCGCCGTCGCGGATGCCCCGAAGGCTGCCGTTCCCGTTCTCGTGACACTCGTCGACGGCGCCCGAAGCTGACCCTTCCCGGATCGTCCGGCGGACCCCGCAGGGGGAGGGTCGGCAAGTCCTTGGGGTCCCCGTCCCGGCCGGATCTTCCGACGCCGGGGCCATCACTCGGCACCACTTGAAGAGGCTTCGAGGTACAGCCATGCCCAAGACGGCATACGCGCGGACCAAACCGCACCTGAACATCGGCACGATGGGGCACGTCGACCACGGCAAGACCACCCTGACCGCCGCCATCACCAAGGTCCTGGCCGACCGTGGCGCCGGCACCTTCGTCCCGTTCGACCGGATCGACCGGGCCCCGGAGGAGGCCGCGCGCGGCATCACCATCAACATCGCGCACGTCGAGTACGAGACCGACACCCGGCACTACGCGCACGTCGACATGCCGGGCCACGCCGACTACGTCAAGAACATGGTCACCGGAGCCGCGCAGCTCGACGGGGCGATCCTCGTCGTCTCCGCGCTCGACGGGATCATGCCGCAGACCGCCGAACACGTGCTGCTCGCCCGGCAGGTGGGCGTCGACCACATCGTCGTCGCCCTCAACAAGGCCGACGCCGTCGACGACGGCGAGGACACTGTGCTCACCGACCTCGTGGAGCTGGAGGTCCGCGAGCTGCTGACCGCGCAGGGCTATCCGGGCGACTCCGTACCGGTGGTACGGGTCTCCGGGCTCAAGGCCCTGGAAGGCGACCCTCGTTGGACCGCGGCGATCGACGCGCTGCTCGACGCGGTGGACACCTACGTGCCCATGCCCGAGCGGTACGTGGACGCGCCGTTCCTGCTGTCGGTGGAGAACGTGCTCACCATCACCGGCCGCGGCACGGTCGTCACGGGCGCCGTCGAGCGGGGCACGGTCCGCGTCGGGGACCGGGTCGAGGTGCTCGGCGCCGGTCTGGAGACCGTGGTCACCGGCCTGGAGACCTTCGGCAAGCCCATGGAGGAGGCGCAGGCCGGGGACAACGTGGCGCTGCTGCTGCGCGGGGTGCCGCGTGACGCGGTGCGCCGCGGGCACATCGTCGCGGCGCCCGGCAGCGTCGTGCCGAGCCGCCGTTTCTCGGCGCGGGTGTACGTCCTGTCGGCGCGCGAGGGCGGCCGTACGACCCCGGTGTCGACCGGCTACCGGCCGCAGTTCTACATCCGCACGGCGGATGTGGTCGGCGACATCGACCTCGGTGAGACGGCGGTCGCCCGGCCCGGCGACACGGTCACCGTGACGGTGGAGCTGGGCCGTGAGGTCCCGCTGGAGCCCGGTCTCGGCTTCGCGATCCGCGAGGGCGGCCGGACGGTCGGCGCGGGCACGGTGACGACCGTGGGCTGAGCCGGGCGCGCCGGTGAAGGGCACGGGCCGAGCCGGGCGCGCCGCTGGCGGTCGTCGGCCCGTGC
>NZ_JBEOZU010000059.1:0-61496 GCF_040298185.1 Streptomyces sp. NPDC001634
CCTGCTAGCGCGGGGGCTGGGCCGCCGCGTCCGTCCCCTGCGAGCGCGCGGGCTGGTTTGCCGGGTCCGTCCCCTGCGAGCCTGTGGGCTGGTTTGCCGGGTCCGTCCCCTGCGAGCCTGTGGGCTGGTTTGCCGGGTCCGTCCCCTGCGAGCCCGTGGGTTGGTTCGCCCGGTCTGCCGTCGGCGTGGCCGAGGTCTGCGCCGCCGCGCCCGCCGCCCCCCTGCCCGCAGGTCGCGCCGCCATGTCGGCCGTCCCCCTGCCCGCAGATCGTGCCGTTGCGTCCGACCTCCGTGAGGCGGTCGGCCCCGGGGCCGTGGGCCATGTCCCGGTCTGGGACGTCGCCTTCTCCACGGTCTCCCGGACGGTGGCCAGCTCTCGCTCCAGTTCGGCCGGTTCGGGGAAGTTGTCGTCGCGTTCCAGCAGGACGCCCGGCGGGGTGGTGCGGGACGCCAGGTCGGTCAGGATGTCGAGGACCGGTTGCGGCACCGGGTGGGCGTGGCTGTCGTGCCAGACGCCGTCGCGTTCGAAGCCGCCCGCGACATGGACGTACGCGATGGCCTCGACGGGCAGTTCGTCCAGCGCCCGGGCCGGGTCCTCGCCCCGGTTGACGTGGTTGGTGTGGAGGTTCGCGACGTCGATCAGCAGCCGTACACCGGTGCGCTCGACCAGCTCGTACAGGAACTGTCCCTCCGTCATCTCCTCGCCCGGCCAGGAGATCAGCGCCGCGATGTTCTCCACGGCGAGCGGCACGGGCAGTGCGTCCTGCGCGATACGGATGTTCTCGCACAGGACGTCGAGCGCGTCACGGGTGCGCGGGACCGGGAGCAGGTGCCCGGCCTCCAGCAGCGGCGACGCGGTCAGTGGCCCGCCCGCCCGTACGAACGCTATGTGCTCGGTGACCAGCGGCGAGCCCAGTGCCCGGGCGCGCTCGGCGAGCGCGCCCAGCCGCGCCTCGTCGGGGCGGTCCGCGCCGCCGAGGCCGAGGGAGACGCCGTGCGGGACGACGGTGACGCCGCGCTCGCGCAGGCGCAGCAGCGACTCGGGAAGGTGCCCGGGGCACACGTTCTCGGCCACGGCCTCGACCCAGTCGATGCCCGGCATGCGTTCCACGGCGTCGGCGATCTCCGGCCGCCACCCGATGCCCGTTCCCAGTCGATTCATCGTCCCCCTCCTTCACCGCGGATCCACCGGGACCCCGTCGTGAGGTCCACGGCCGTACCGGCCGTCCCCGGCCGACCCGGCCGCCCCCCGTCCGTCCTCGTCGACGGACCGTCGCTGCCGGTGTGACGAGTCATGGCCCCGGCCCCCGGTGCCGAACCCCTTCCCGGGGACGTTCAGAGCAACATTTGAGGTTCCGCCGGCGCGTACCCGGCCGGCCGTACCGGGCCACCTGTCGCCTACTGCAGCACCTTGTCCGAGTCGACGGGGTCCGGACGGTTGGTGTTGACCGTGCCCGGCTCACCCGGGGACGGGCTGGAGCTGACCTGGGGGTTGCCGCTCGCCTCCGCCGCGGGCGCGGAGGGTGCCAAGGCACCGGGGACGGGCGCCGGGGGCCCCGTCGGGCTGGACGTCATGCCGGCCGCCACGTCGTTGGCGATGGCGTCGAAGTCGACGTTCCCGGTCTTCTCCAGCACGGTGATGTGGTCGAGGACGGTCTGGTTGGCGTCCGACGCGAGCTGCCGCACCAGCGTGTTCCTCGTGCCGTTCCGGACGGCGCCGATCACCGGGAAGATCTTGCCGTGCGCGGCACGCAGCAGGTTCGCGAACTTGTACTGGTACTCCTGTCCGTTCGCCGCGCTCAACTCCTGCAGCCAGCCCTGCTGTTGCTCGTTCGGCTGATTGGGCAGCTCGACGCCGAGCTGGGCCGCCACGATCCGTACGCGCTTGTCGAGGTCGGTGTGCCCGACGACGAGGTGGTCGCCGGCCTCCTTGATCGCCTGGGTGGGCGCCCGCTCGATCGCCTGCTGTCCGGCCGGCAGTTCCCACAGTCCCGCCAGCCGGACCCGGACGATCAGATCGCGGTCCGAGGCGGTGAGCGGCCCCCACTTGGTGGCCACGGTGCCGGCGGCGACGTTCGCCTGTCCGGTTCCGGAGCGGTCGGCGTACGACCACACGGGGAACGCGAGCGCTGCGACGGTGGCAGCGAGGGCCGCCATGATCAAAGCCGTACCGTTGATACGCCGCAAGGGAGCCTCCCGGGGGAAACCAACTGGTCGTTGGGAATCGGTGCTTGGCCAGTGCCGGGAGGTACGTACGAGGCCGCCGTGGCGTTCAAGCACTCGGCAAGGTGTGCTGATAATTCGGCAAAAACCACTGGTCAGGGTCCCGTCCCAGCAGGCGCAGCGTCGCATCGAGCGGGCCCGCGCCGGGCGGTACGCCGAGCGGCGGCGCGAAGGCGAAGCCCGGTCCGCGTCGCGCCGGATCCGCCGGCGCGAGCATGGCGACGCCGAGTGCGGCCTCCAGTACGTCGGCGGGCAGCTCCGGCGTCCGGCCGAGCGCGGCGGCCACGTCCCAGGCGTGCACCACGTAGTCGACGAGGTGGAAGCCGAGGGCGATCCGCCCCGGCACCACCATGCCCAGCTCGGCCAGCTCGAACTCCCGCTCGACCGCGTCCGGTTGGGCGAAGGCGTCCAGCACGGCCCGCGCGGCGGCGCGGTAGGTGCGCAGGGGGTCACGCATGTCCTCGGGCTCCCGCCAGTGCGCCGGCTCGCTCCCCGCGCCCCGAGCGGCGGCGGCGAACCCGTGGTGCTGCGCGGCCATGTGCGCCACGAGTTGCCGCAGGGTCCACTCCGCGCACGGGGTGTCCCGCTCCCAGTCCTTCTCCTCTGCCAGTTGTACGAGCCGCACGGACTCGTGCACGGCGATCCGGTCGAGCCTGACGAGGTCCGGTTCGTTCGCTCCGGTGATGTCCATGGCGCCGAGCATAAAACTGTGCGAACGATCGTGCTAGTTGTTTGGCGTGGATCGACTGCAACAGGAAGTTCCCTGCCTGTCAGGGGACTTGGGGCAGTGAGGAAGGATCCGTTGCCGCCGCACGCAGCCGCGACACAATGGCGACCCGGGCCCTGCGATAGGCGGACTCCTCGTCGTGCAGCACCGAGACGACGTTGGCGGTCTCCATCAACGCAATGAGCTCGAAGGCGAGTTGGGGAACGTCGGTGTCGGCGCGGAGGTCGCGGGTGTCGTCGCGCGCCTCGCTGATCGTCCGCTCGACGTGGGCGGTCCAGCCGCGCTGGGCGCGGACGACGGCGTCGTGGACGGGACCGGACCGGGCGTCGTACTCGGCGATCACCCCGTAGAAGAAGCAGCCCCCGGGGAAGACGCGGCCCTGGGAGTAGTCGAGCCACAGCTCGCACAGCCGCCACAGCCGGGCGAGCCCGGGAGGGGTCTCCTCCGCCGGCCGTATGACCTGCTCGACGTAGATGCGGGACGCCTCGCGGACGGTGGCGAGCTGCAGCTCCTGCTTGGACCCGAAGAGGGCGAACACCCCGCTCTTGCTGAGCTGGAGTTCGGTCGCCAGCCGGCCGACGGACAGCGCGTCCAGCCCCTCGACGGAGGCGATGTCGACGGTCCGCCGGAGCACCAGCTGCCGGGTCCGGTTGCCCCGTTCGACCCTCCCGTCGAGCCGGGTCCCGGCCATGGCGACCTCCAGTCGTACGTGCTTCGAACGTGCGGAAAGGGTAGCCGGGCCTGCCCCCTCTCACGAGTTCAACCCCAACGGCGGAGCCTCCGCGCGCGATCTTCAGGAATACCTCCTTGCGGTGATCCTGCGCCGTGCCGGTCCCGGCGCAGGAATGAGGACCAGGAATGAGGACCAGGAGTCAGGACCAGGAGTGAGGAGCAGAGGATGAGTCGACACCGTCGCCTGCGCAGGCACCGTCCGCGCGCCGTCCTCTCCCTCGCACTGGCCGCCCTCATGGCGGCCCTCTTCGTGCCGCGGGCGGACGCCGCCGTCACGCCCTCCGAGGACGCCTGCCGCACCACCGGTGACGCGATGCCGCGCGGCGACTGCGGTCCCTTCCATCAGGTCTTCGCCGAGAACTTCGACGGGGACGTCGTACCGCTGGGCTCCTTCAGGGACTGCGACCACGACACCGACACCCCCCGCGCCTACTGCGGCGGCCTGACCGGCTCCTACCGAGCAGACTGGTGGGCCTACCCGCGCGGCTGGTACGACACCGCCAACCCGCGCAACCACTCCAACGGCAACGACCGCGTGCTCGGCGGCGAATACCGCGCCGACGACACCGTGTGGGTCGGGCCCGCCGACGACGGCGACGGCCGGATGCACATCCGGATGTACCGTCCCCGCTCCGGGGGCGACATCCATTCCGCTGCCGTCGTACCGAAGCGGATCATGAACCAGACGTACGGGAAGATCAGCGCCCGCGTCCGCGTCGTGAAGGCGGCCCCCGGCTACAAGTCGGCCTGGCTGTACTACGGCGGCACCTGCGAGATGGACTTCTACGAGCAGAACTGGACCGACACCGTCCACTTCTTCCACCACCCGTGCGACGGCCGCAGCCAGGGCCATGCCGACACCGGCAAGCCCTTCACCGACTGGCACACCGTGTCGTTGGAGTGGACGCCCGGCCATGCCCGCTACTACCTCGATGGCCACCTCTACCTGCACGACACCCGCGGCGTACCGAGCCGGCCGCTCAGCGCCGTCCTGCAGAACGAGTCCGCCCTGTACGGGGCGTATGCGGCGCCCGGTTCCTGGGCGCAGCTGGACATCACCTGGGTCACGGCCTACACCTACACGGGGCGGGCGTCGGCCGGGACGCCCAGTGCGTGACCAGCGCTTACTTGGATTCGAGTCGTCCGAGCGGGTCGGGGCCGGCCGTCAGCGCGTCACGTGCCGTCTGCCAGGCGGTATCCCCGGGGTAGAGCTCGGTGCGGAGGTAGGCCCAGGTGAGCCGTTGGACCACAGAGACTCGCTCGGGGTTCTCGTCCGTGGTCTCGGCGACGTCATATCCGGAGACCCCGCCGAGCCCGTGCTCTGCGTCGAACAGGGTGAGCAGGGACTTGGGGCCCGGGGCGAGGAAGTACGGATCGGCGTGCCAGTCCGGGCCCAGAACCGTCAGGTGGGAAGAGTCGTCCTTGTCGCCGGCGACCACGAGCGCGGGCGTCGTCATCTTGGAGAAGTCCGTGGTCAGGAAGAACGGCCAGTTCTCGGCCACGTGCCCGGTGAGGGCGTCGCCGCCTCTGCCTGGCGCGGCAAGCAGTACACCCGCCTTGATCCGGGGCTCGGCCAGGTCCACTTCCGTTCCGTCGTGCGGATCGGTGAGCCGGGCGCCCAGCAGCAGGCTCGCGGTGTGCCCGCCCATCGAGTGCCCGGCCACGGCGACCTTGCTCCGGTCCAGGCGCCCGAGGAGCTGCGGGACGGCGGCCTCGATCGCGTCGAGCCGGTCGAGGATGTGCGTCATGTCCTCGGCTCGTGAACGCCAGTACAGAGGCGCCCCGGGGGTGTCGGGATCCAGGCTCAGCGTCGTCGAGCTCAGATGGGTGGGCTGGATCACGACGAAACCGTGCGCCGCCCAGAAGTTGGCGAGGGGGGCGTAGCCGTTCAGCGAGGAGAGGTTGTTCGAGTAGCCCTGACCGTGCGAGAGGAGGATGACCGGCAGGTCGCTCCCGGTCACGGGCGCGGAGACCCGTATCTCCAGGTCCACGGCTCGGCCGGGCACTGACAGCACGACCGGACCGACCGAGAGGACGGGAACGGGTGGGCTTGAGATGCCGGCTGTGTAAGTCGATGCACTCATGATGTGTATGTCCCTTCAGTGGCCTCTGCTGCCGGTCTCATCCGGGCGGCGGAGGGTGGGGCGGTCGGCAGCGCCCGGCCTCGGCTACACTGAACCGGAGCGCTGTTCCGATTAATATACGGAGCGCTGTTCCGGTTCGTCAATGTTCGTCAATGACCGTAGGTATGGCCGTAGGAAGGAGAGCGTGGTGTCCACTGCAAGCCCGTCGGGGGATGTGCCGCCCCGAAGCAAGCGGGCCGACGCGCTGCGCAATCAGCAGACGCTGCTTGCCGCCGCCGCTGCGGTGTTCGCCACCTCCGGCGTCGATGCGCCGATCCGTGAGATCGCGGCCAGAGCGGGCGTCGGGATGGGGACGATCTACCGCCACTTCCCGACTCGGTCGGATCTCGTCGTCGCCGTATACCGCCACCAGGTCGAGGCATGCGCCGAGGCCGGCCCGAGCCTGCTGGCCGGCGCCGACTCGCCGCTCGCAGCACTCCGTCAGTGGGTCGACCTCTTCGTCGACTTCCTGGTCACCAAGCACGGACTCGCCAACGCGATGCAGTCGGACAGCAGCGGCTTCGACGCGCTGCACACCTACTTCCTGGACCGCTTGGTGCCCGTCTGCGCGCAGTTGCTCGACGCCGCAGTCAACGCCGGTGAAATCAGGCCCGGTACGCACGCCTACGAACTGATGCGCGGCATCGGCAACCTGTGCATCGGGCGTGACAGCGACCCCCGCTATGACCCCCGCCGACTGATCGAACTGCTCCTTCAGGGACTACAGCGACCTCAGTCGTCCTGAAAGCGCCGGATGGTCCGCCACCACCGTGCAGCTGCCCGGGGCGATCTCCGTGAAGCCCGCGTCCCTCACCAACGGAAGGCCCGA
Source organism: Streptomyces sp. NPDC001634 (assembly GCF_040298185.1). Lineage (NCBI taxonomy): Bacteria > Bacillati > Actinomycetota > Actinomycetes > Kitasatosporales > Streptomycetaceae > Streptomyces > Streptomyces sp. NPDC001634. Next base: position 6,635 of record NZ_JBEOZU010000059.1, read on the forward strand.
CGTGGTGAGTTCGCCCCACCGGGACGGGGCCGCCGGGCGGACGGCGAGCGGGAAGCCCGCGTTCCGCCAGGCCGTGCGCTCCTCGTCCGCCAGCGCCCACCAAGCGAGCTGGGCGCCGTGGCCCGCCTGGGCCATCGCCTTGCCCGCCGACATCTCCAGGCCCGGGTTCAGCCACAGCACGGGGGTCCCGGGTCCGGCCTCCACCGGCGGCTCCGGGTCGTCGAGGTCCGTGCCCGACACCTGCAGCCGGGCCAGGTCCTTGGGCCAGCCGTCCAGCGGGACCGGAGGGAAGACGCGGACCTCCGCCGACTTGCCCGTGACCGTGATGCCCGGCAGCGCCTCGGCGCGACGCCACTCCGCGCTGCGCGCCCGCCGCACCACCTTGCGGATCCGTGCGTCCTGCCAGTCCCGCATCGCCCCGGCCCACTGACCCTCGCCCAGCGAGCGCTCGTCGCTGAGAATCGCGAGCACGGCGCGCGCCGCCGTCTCCAGGGCGTCCGTACGCGCCGGGGGAGCGGACCGCTCGATGCGCACGACGAGCGGCAGTACGAACTGCGGCGCCTCGTCGCGCGCGGTGCGCTCGGAGCGGAAGGGGCTGTTGTGGCCGTCCTGGCCGTCGTTCGGGGCGTCCGCCGGCGCGGCGGGAGTCTGGTCACTGCTCACGACGTCCAGTCTGCCAGGCGGAAGATCGGGAGGTTCCGGGACGGACGCCGGGCCCGCCGTCCGTATTCCGCTGCGTGCGTCCGCCCGGCCGCGCGAGGATGCCCGCATGGAACGTGATCTACGCCTGACGGGCGTCGGCCGCCGTTCCGGGCTCCGCGGTTCCTGGGTGCTGCACGGGGTCGACCTCACGGTGCCGCCCGGCTCGCTGATCCGTGTCGAGGGTGCCAACGGCAGCGGCAAGTCCACCCTGCTCCGCCTCCTTGCAGGTATCGACGCGCCCAGCGAGGGGCGTGTCACCGGGCGCCCGCGCACCGCGTACGTCCCCGAGCGTTTCCCGGCCGCCCTGCCCTTCACGGCCACCGGCTACCTCACCCACCTCGGCACCGTCCACGGGCTGTCCCGGCCCGCCGCCGCCCGCGCCGCCGACGCATGGCTCGAACGCTTCGGGGCCGCCGTCCACGCCCGTACGCCGATGGCGGAACTCTCCAAGGGAAGCAGCCAGAAGGTCGCCGTCGCCCAGGCCCTGCTCGCCGGGCCGGAACTGCTCCTCCTCGACGAGGCCTGGACCGGCCTCGACGCCGACGCCCGCGCCGAACTGGACCGCGCGGTGGCCGAACGGACCGCCGACGGTGCCGCGGTCGTCTTCGTCGACCACGATCCGCGTCGTCTCGCAGGAGCGTCCGACGCGGTGTACGGCGTCAGCGACGGCGGGCTCGAACTCCGTACGGACACACAGACACCCAAGTCCCCGGCCGGACCGTCCGTGCTCGTCGAGGTCCGGGGTCCCGCCGATGCCGAACCGCCCGCCGACGCGCGGGCGATGACCACCTCGGTGTCCCGGACCCCGTCCGGCACCCTCCGGCTCACCGTGCCCGCGAGCCACTCCGACATCCTGCTCCGCACCCTGCTCGGCGCACGCCCGCCTTGGCACGTGGTGGGCGTCGGCCCCGCCGAGCCCCTCCCCGCCCACCCCGCGCCCCACGAAACAGAGGCCGAAAGCCGCCGATGATCCCCCTCCTGCGCTACCAGGCGGCCCTCCTCGTCCGATCCCAGCGCCGGCTCCCCCCGTTCCTCCTGTACGCCGCCGTCCTCGCGATCGGCGTCCAGAACGGGCAGCCCGTGCTGGACTCGCTCGGATACGAGGCCGCCGCCGTGCTGCCCGTCGCCGCCTGGCTCGTCCGCATCTGCGCGACCAACGAGCCGCCCGCGGCCCGGAGTTGTGTCGGCGCGGCGGCCGGTCCCGGGCGTGCGCACCTGGCGTGCCTGCTCGTCGCGTTGGGCGCATCGGCGGCGTTCGGCACGGCCGCGACCGTCGCGGTGACGCTCATCAGCAGCCACACCGGCACCGATCACCGGACCCGCGTCTCCGCACTCCAGTCCGCGGGCGCAGGGCTGATCGCCACGCTCGTGTGTGTGCTGCTGGGCACGGCCGTCGGTGCGCTGACCGCCTGGCCGGTGCTGCGTTCGCCGGGGCGCGCCGTTCCGGCGCTGATCCTCGCGGCCCTGCTCGCGCTCGTGCTGAGCGGCTCACCGGCGCGTTCGGCGGTCACCGCACTGGTGACCGGCTCGCAGACGGCCAGGGTCCCGGCCCCGGTGCTGCCGCTCGTCCTCGCCGTGCTGCTCACGGCGGCCGCGACGGCCGTGGCGTGCGCGCTCACCACCCGCCGCGCACCCTGACGGACACCGTCACCCCGAGCAGGCCGTGCGCTGCGCCTCCTGCCACTGGCAGACCGGGCAGAGCGTGATCCCTTTGTGCGACTCCGGGTACTCGGTGGGTTCCCGGCACAGTACGCACTCGGCGAACGGCGGCCCGACCGCCTCGGGCGCCGGGTCCGCCGTCTCCGTACCGCAGTAGTCGCCAATGACCCCAGCGTAAGCCGCAGGCCGCGGGACACTTACCTCTGTCGGCCCGATGCGCCGATCATCTGCGAGACCTTGACGAAGCGGTAGCCCTGCCGGCGCAGCTCGGGCACCAGCGACCGGACCGCCTGCTCCGTCACCGGGGCGGCGCTGCGCGTGCAGTGCATGACGACCACGGAACCGGGCCGCACCCCCCTCATCACCTGCCGCATCACCGCGTCGGCGTCCGTCGCGAACGCGTCCCCGCTCACCACGTCCCACTCCACCGCGGTGACACCGAGCGGGCTGATCGCGCGCAGCGCCCGGTTGTCGTAGCAGCCGCCGGGGAAACGGAAGTACGGCATCGGACGCTCGACACCCGCCTTGCGGATCGCCGCGAAGGCGTGCTCCACGTCCGTGCGCATCCGTTTCTCCGGCAGGACCGGCAGTCCGAAGCAGCTGCCGGTGAAGGAGTAGTGGCTGTAGGAGTGGTTGCCGACCTCGAAGAGCGGGTCCTGCCCGATCGCCCGGGCCTCCTTGGGGTACTGGTCGGCCCAGCGGCCCGTCATGAAGACAGTCGCCGGTACCTTCAGCTTCCGCAGCGTGTTGATCAGATCCGGATTGTCGAAGTGCTCCCCGGCCTTCGCCCGGGTCCCTTGATCCGCGGTCATGTCCGCGTCGAAGGTGAGGGCGACGGTCTTCTCCCTCGTCCCGGTGTCCTTGAAGAAGAGGGGCGTCAGCCCCTGGGGTCCGGGCGCGAGCGTGGACGGCCCGGAAGTGGACACCGAGGCCGAGGTCAATGGGCGGGCCGGGTCCTGCGGAGCCTCGGACATGGCGCAGGCGGCGAGCGCCGTGCCGAGGACGCAGACGGCGACAATGTGCCGTACAGGAGGGATCACCGTACGAACGTAACGATGGAAATCGGATCAACTGCTCATATCGGGCGTGCGCCGGGCGGGAACGACCGCCACGTCACCCACCCGGCTGCCGTCGCGGCCCCTCAGCCCTCCTTGACCCCCCAGAGTTCGGTGCTCCGGCGGGCCACCAGGTCGCCGATGCGGCGCAGTGCCTCCTCGGCCTGTTGCGGTGCCAGTCGGCGGCCGTCGCGCAGCCGCAGCGCGACATGGTCCTCGGCGGCCTCCTTGGGGCCGATCACCGCCTGGTACGGGACCAGCCGGGCCGCCCGGATGCGTGCGCCCAGGGTGCCCTCGTCGGGGACGGCCGCCCGGGCCCGCAGGCCCGCGTCCAGACAGCGGCGCACCAGTCGCAGGGACGGCTCCAACTCGGCGTCCGAGACCGGCAGGACCACCACCTGGGTGGGCGCCAGCCAGGCCGGGAAGGCGCCGCCGTGCGCCTCGATGAGCTGGGCGACGGCCCGTTCCAGGCTGCCGATGATGCTGCGGTGGACCATCACCGGGCGGTGTCTGGCGCCGTCGGGGCCGATGTAGTGCAGGTCGAACCGTTCCGGCTGGTGGAAGTCGATCTGCACGGTGGAGAGGGTGGACTCACGGCCCGCCGGGTCGGCGATCTGGACGTCGATCTTGGGGCCGTAGAACGCCGCCTCGCCCTCCACGGCCTCGTACGCGATGCCGCCGCGGTCGAGGACCTCGCGCAGCATCGCCGACGCCCGGCGCCACAGTCCGGGGTCCGCGACGTACTTGCCGCCCGGGCCCGGCAGGGACAGCCGGTACCGGGCCGGGCGGATGCCGAGCGCCGCGTACGCCTCGCCGATCATCCGCAGCGCGTCCGCCGCCTCCTCGACGGCCTGGTCCAGGGTGCAGAAGATGTGCGCGTCGTTGAGGTGGATCGCCCGCACCCGGGTCAGTCCGCCCAGTACTCCGGACAGCTCCGAACGGTACATGCCGCCCAACTCCGCGATACGGAGCGGGAGTTCTCGGTAGCTGCGGGAGCGGGAGCGGTAGATCAGGGCGTGGTGGGGGCACAGGCTCGGACGCAGGACGACCTGCTCGCCGCCCAGGTCCATGGGCGGGAACATGTCCTCGCTGTAGTGCGCCCAGTGCCCGGAGAGCTCGTACAGCTCTCGCTTGCCGAGCACCGGCGAGTACACATGCCGGTAGCCCGCGCGGCACTCGGCGTCCCGTACGTACTCCTCCAGGGTGTGCCGGACGACGGCCCCGTCCGGCAGCCAGTACGGCAGGCCCGCGCCCATCAGCGGGTCGGTGTCGAACAGATCGAGCTCGCGGCCGAGGCGGCGGTGGTCGTACATCGTGGGTCTCCTCTCGACAGATGGGGTGCCCCCTGCTCGAGCGAAGTCGAGGGCTTGGGGGCGAGAGGGGCCACACGGCGAAGCCCCGGGGCACTCGCCCCGGGGCTTCGGACTTGGGTCAGCAGTCAGCGCGCCGGGACACTCTCCGGCGTCGTCGTGCACAAGGGGGCGCGCTGCATGCCGGGGACGTTAGCAGGGGGTGTGCGGGCGGCGCGCGGGATTTTCCGGCGGCCACGCGGTTCCCCCGTGGCCGCAGGGCCCACATGCTGGGCCCGGACGCACGACAGGCACCCCATCCGGAGGCAGGCATATGACGGCACCGCAGGAGGAACAGGAGAACGGGACGGACACCCCAGGAGCCGTCATCCGGCTGCTCGACTCGCTCGCCCAGCGGCTCGGCGGGCGTGCCGGTGTCGACGTCGTCTTCGGTGACGCCGTCACCCGGGACGGCGTCACCGTGATCCCCGTGGCGCGGGTGGGCTTCGGTTTCGGCGGCGGACTCGGGCGCGCCGGCTCCCGGACGATGAGCGGTGAGGGCGGTGGGGGCGGCGGAGGCGTCGAGGCACGGCCGGTCGGGTTCATCGAGCTGCGGGACGGCGGCGCCGTCTACCACCCGATCCGGGATCCGTGGGGCGATGTCGTGGCACCTCTGGCCGCGCTGTTCCTCGGCACGACCGTTCCGCTGCTGGCACGAGCGCTCCTGGGCAGGCTCGGCGGCCGGGGGCGGGTCAGTCGTCGCCGGTGAGGGAGGGCGGAGCGGTCTCCCGGGAGGGCGACGGTACGTCCTCGGTCGGGGCCGGCTCGGACCACAGCTCGGGAGGCGCCTCACCCGCCGGTGTCGACGTGGCCTGGAGCCCCGGCGCCGGTGAGGCTTCCTGTACGGAGGTCGGCGTGCCCTCGGACTCCGGTGTCCGCGCGGCCGGCGCCGAAGGCGACCGTGCCCCGTCGTGGCCTGCCGCCCCCTCCTGGGGTGCCGCCCGCTCCAGGAAGCGCAGCAGCTCCACCGGGAACGGCAGCACAAGCGTGGAGTTCTTCTCGGCCGCGACCGCCACCACGGTCTGCAGCAGCCGCAGCTGGAGCGCGGCGGGCTGTTCGGACATCACCCCGGCGGCCTCCGCCAGCTTCTTCGAGGCCTGGAGTTCCGCGTCCGCGTTGATGACGCGTGCCCGGCGCTCGCGGTCCGCCTCCGCCTGGCGGGCCATCGACCGCTTCATCGTGTCCGGCAGCGACACGTCCTTGATCTCGACCCGGTCGATCTGCACGCCCCAGCCGATGGCCGGGCTGTCGATCATCAGTTCCAGGCCCTGGTTGAGCTTTTCCCGGTTGGACAGCAAGTCGTCCAGGTCGCTCTTGCCGATGATCGAGCGCAGCGAGGTCTGCGCCATCTGTGAGACCGCGAACCGGTAGTCCTCGACCTGGATGAGCGCGTTCGCCGCGTCGACCACCTTGAAGTAGACGACGGCGTCCACGCGCACGGTCACGTTGTCCCGGGTGATGCCCTCCTGCGCGGGGACCGGCAGCGTCACGATCTGCATGTTGACCTTGTGCAGCCGGTCGACCATCGGAATGATCACGGTGAAGCCCGGTGGCCGCGGGGCCCCCATGAGCCGCCCGAAGCGGAAGACCACCCCGCGCTCGTACTGCTTGACGACCCGCGCCGCCGCGGAGAGATACACGAGTCCGGCGGCACCGGCCGCCACGATCGCACCCACCAACTCCGGAATCATGACGACCCCCTCGCAAGAGGCCCGGTATATCTGCACTTGCCACGATAGATCCGCCGGAACCCCGGAAGCGAGGGACGACCGCCCGCACGGCGAGGGCCCGCCGGTGCCGCACCGGCGGGCCCTCGCGTCGGGAGCCGTCCGGCTCCGCGTCATCAGCGGCCGGACGTCACCCGTACCGGCTCCTTCCCGGCTTCTCTAGGCCGCTCCGCCCAGTTCTCCAAGGCCGTGCGGCAGGCGTGGTCCAGGTGGTGCAGCCCGGACAGGTCCAGCTCGACCGGCCGGTCCTGCGGCAGCGCCTCCAGGCTGTCGAGGATCTTCGGCAGCCGCAGGAACGTCGCGTTGCCCGACAGATACACCTGCACCGGACCCGCGCCCTTGTCGATGACCTCCAGCCTGACGTGCGAGGCCTCCCACGCGGTCTTGACCACGGCCAGCGCGAGGCCGATGAGCACGCCCTCGAACATGCTGACCGCGACGATCGACACCGCGGTGACCACCAGGATCACCGCCTCTCCCCGGTGCTCGCGCCACAGTGCGACGATCTCCCGTACGGGGATGAGCTTGGCGCCGGAGTACACCAGGATGCCCGCGAGAGCCGGGATCGGGATGTAGGCCAGCACGGACGGCAGCAGCGCCGCGAACAGCAGCAGCCACACCCCGTGCAGCACCCGGGACGCCTTGGTCCGGGCGCCCGCCTGGACGTTGGCCGCGCTGCGCACGATCACCGCGGTCATCGGAAGCGCGCCGAGCAGCCCGCAGATCGCGTTGCCCGCGCCCTGCGCCATCAGTTCCTTGTTGTACTCGGTTCGCGGTCCGTCGTGGAGCCGGTCCACGGCGGCGGCGCTGAACAGCGACTCGGCGGAGGCGATCAGCGTGAACGCGACGATTGTGCCGAGCACGCCCGCACTCGCCAGTACACCGAAGGCGTCGACGGGCGGCGGCTGGATCGAGCCAACCAGCCCCTGCACCTCGACCGTGGCCACCGGAAGTCCGAAGACCACAGCGACGAGCGTGGCGAGGCCGACGGCCGCGAGCGGTCCGGGGACCGTCCGCACCGCACGCGGCAGGTGCTTCCACAGCATGAGGACGACGATGGTGCCCGCGCCGAGGGCCGTCGAGGCCGGTGCACTGCTGCCCGAGGCGGCGTCGGCGAGCGCCCCGGGCAGCCCGGCTATTTTCTCCAGGCCCGAGGCCGGGGCCTTGGCCCCCATCACGGAGTAGAGCTGTCCGGCGATCAGGACGAGGCCGATGCCGGCCAGCATGCCCTCCACGACGGAGACCGAGATGGCCCGGAACCAGCGCCCCAGCTTCAGGGCGCCCATGAGGAGCTGGAGCACTCCGGCGGCGAGCACGATCACGCCGAGCACCGGCAGCCCGAACTCCCGCACGGCCTCGAAGACCAGCACGGTCAGCCCGGCAGCCGGTCCGGAGACCTGGAGGCTGCTGCCGCGCATCAGGCCGGTGACGATGCCGCCCACGATGCCGGTGACCAGCCCGAGTTCGGCGGGCACACCGGAGGCGACCGCCACGCCCACGCACAGCGGGAGCGCGACCAGGAAGACGACGAGAGAGGCGGCGAAGTCCTGCTTGAGATAAGGGTATTTGGTCATCGCGCCGCTCACAGAGCCTCGAACGTGTCGGTGGCGGAGCGGTGTTCGCGAACCGCTCCGGTGTGCACCTCGTAGTACCAGCCGTGCAGGCGCAGCAGGCCCGCCGTCAGGCGCTGTTCGATGCACGGGTAGGACCGCAGGCGCAGCAACTGCGCGAGGACGTGGTTCTGCACGGCCTCCGCGACCGTAGGGTCGTCCGCGGCCGACGACCGCGGCTCGGGAGCGGCGTGCGCGAGCCAGTCACGCACGGCCGGTACGCCGGTCAGGTCGTCGCCGCGCACCAGTGCGCCGACGGCTCCGCAGTGGGAGTGGCCGCAGACGACGACGTCGCTGACGCCGAGCACCTCCACGGCGTACTCGATGGTGGCCGCCTCGCCGGTGGGGTGTTCGGAGGCGTAGGGGGGCACGATGTTGCCCGCGGTGCGCAGTTCGAAGAGTTCACCGGGCCGGGCTCCGGTGATCAGAGCGGGCACGACCCGGGAGTCGGAGCAGGTGATGAACAGGACCTGTGGGGACTGGCCCTCGGCCAGCCGGGCGAACTCGTCGGGGCGCTGTCCGTGCGCACGGGCGTGATCGATGAGGGGCTGCATTGTCAGTTCCTCCTGGCGCGCCTGTGACGGCGCGTCGGTGTACGAGAACGTGGCAGATGCGGGTACGGCGACACGACCCCACGTCGACGCGCTCGGCCGACGTGGCGTGGTGAGGGGAGGCCGGGTCAGTCCGTACCCGGTGAGCAGCTCAGCGGCGGAACACCTGAAGTGCCGCGGGGGTATGAGCGGTTGATGATCTGGATATGCGCAGCGAGGCGGGGCGGGCCGGTGGCCGCGCGGCCGTGCCGTCGTGTGCCAGGAGCACGAGGGCGGGGGGCTCCGGGACGGAGTCCGCCGCCGAGCGGTGGCGGTCACGGGTGCGCAGCGGGCCGGTGGGCCCCCCGAGATGTTCGATGTCGCCACAGGTGACGGTCTCGTCCACCTCGTCCGCGCGCTTGCTCGTGACCGCCTCCGGGGATGCGGCGGCGGTCACCTGGGTCCGGTGTGCGGAGGCGAAGGATGCCGTGGGCGCGAAGAGCTGCAGGGCCAGCAGGACGGCGGAGAGGATCGTCAGCACGAACCGGACCGTCGTACCCCGTACCATGCGCCTCCCTCCCTGCTGCGTGCGTCCGTCGTCAGTGCCTCGACGAACACGTTAACCCCGCTAACTTGTTTGCAGGGTTAACTTTACGTTTCAGGTAAAGAAGAGCCCAAAAACCGAGGTGGGAATGGCTGGAACTCGCCGCTGGGGTACGACTGTGGCGTACATCTGTTTGGGTCTGCTACGCCTTTTCGAAACGCCCGGATTCGAGGGGATCAGTCCTCGACGAGCCCCTTGGCGTCCCGGGCGAGAGCGGTGAGGCGGGAGATCGCACGGAAGTACTTCTTGCGGTAGCCGCCCTTCAGCATCTCCTCGCTGAACAGCCTGTCGAACGGCAGCCCGGCGGCGAGCACCGGCACCTCGCGGTCGTAGAGCCGGTCCGCGAGCACGACGAGCCTGAGGGCCGTCGACTGGTCCGGCACCGGCTGGACGTCGGTGAGGCAGACCGCCTTGAGGCCGTCGGTCAGCGCGCCGTACCGGCTGGGGTGCACACGGGCGAGGTGGTCCAGCAGGTGCGGGAAGTCGTCGAGCGAGGCGCCCTCGGTGGCGTATGCCGCCTTCTTCACCTGCTCGTCGGTGTACGGCGCCGGAGCCTCGGGCAGACCGCGGTGGCGGTAGTCCTCGCCGTCGATGCGCAGCGTGCGGAAGTGGGCGGACAGGCCCTGGATCTCGCGCAGGAAGTCGGCGGCGGCGAACCGGCCCTCGCCGAGCTTGCCCGGCAGGGTGTTGGAGGTGGCGGCGAGCGCGACGCCCGCGTCGACGAGCTTGCCGAGCAGGGTGGAGACCAGGACGGTGTCGCCGGGGTCGTCGAGCTCGAATTCGTCGATGCACAGGAGGCGGTGGCCGGAGAGCGTCTGCACCGTCTGCTGGAAGCCGAGAGCGCCCACCAGGTTCGTCAGCTCCACGAAGGTGCCGAAGGCCTTGAGCGCGGGCTCGGCCGGGGTCGCGTGCCAGAGGGAGGCGAGGAGGTGGGTCTTGCCGACGCCGTAGCCGCCGTCGAGGTAGACGCCGCGGGGACCGACGGGGGCCTTGGGGGCCTTCGCCTTCCCGAAGCCGAAGAGCGAGCGCCTGGCGGGCGCGGCGTGGGCGCCGCCGAGACCGGTGGCGAAGCCTTCGAGGACCCGGACGGCCTCGTTCTGGCTGGGCTGGTTCGGGTCCGGGATGTACGTCGCGAAGCGGACCGAGTCGAAGCGCGGCGGCGGCACCATCTCGGCGACGAGCCGGTCGGCGGGAACGTGCGGCTCACGGGAGCACAGGGACAGCGGGCCCGCTTCGGATATCTGAGCGATCCCTGAGGCGGCGGTGGAGGACGACACGGTTCACCACTCTAAAGGCCGTGCCACACTGCACGTCATGCGACGCCTGTTCCCTGTGACCGACGAAACAGTGGCCCGGCCCGGCGGTACGGCCCCGGACTCCGGGAAGGGGCCGGGCGCCGGGGCGGAGGCCGCCTCCGGAGCCGGTGGCCCGGTGGCCCTCTCCGGCGACCGTGAGTGGACGCTGGAGGAGCTGGCCGCCGCGTACGCATACCCCGAGCCCGGCCCCGGCGGCCCGCAGTCCTGGCTGCGCGCCAACATGGTCTCCACGCTCGACGGGGCGGCCCAGCACGAAGGGCGCTCGCAGCCCATCTCCGGCGCCGCCGACATGCGGATCTTCGGGACGCTGCGGGGGCTCGCGGACGCCGTGATCGTGGGAGCCGAAACGGTGCGGCAGGAGGGATACCGCCCGGCACGCACGCGTGAGGCCTTCGCGGCGCTGCGGGAGGCCGCCGGACAGGGCCCCGCGCCCGCGATCGCCGTGGTGAGCGCGAGCCTCGACCTGGACTTCTCGTGGCCGCTGTTCACCTCGGCCCTGGTGCCCACGCTCGTGCTCACCGGAGCCGCGGCGCCGCCGGACCGGGTGGCCGCCGCCGAGAAGGCGGGTGCCCGCGTGGTGGTCGCCGGGAACGGCAGGGGCGTGGACCCGGCGCGCGCGGTGGGGGCCCTCGCGGACCTCGGTATGACCCGGCTGCTGACCGAGGGCGGCCCTCGCCTGCTGGGCCAGCTGATCGCGGCCGGGGTGCTGGACGAGCTGTGTCTGACGGTCTCCCCGATGCTCACGGCGGGCGACGCGCAGCGGATCGCCGGAGGTCCCCCGGTCAAGGTGCCCCGGCGGTTCGCCCTCGTGTCGCTGCTGGAGGAGGAGGGGTTCCTGTTCAGCCGGTACTGCCGGACCTGACGCCCTGAGCCGCGGTCAGCACCCTTTGTGTGCCGGTTTGCCCTACTTGCTTCCATATTGCTCTGGAATCACCCGCTCCGGTTGGTCTCCGGCGGGCACACTGAAAGTCGCAGCCCTCGTGCGGTTACGGGGCAGGATGGTTTCCGCAGGGCCTCGACGGCCCACGGAGGAGTAAGAGGCCCCTCGGGGTCCTCTAAGGGCTCGAAGGAGAAGGGGCGCCTGTCGTGTTCACGAGCGTACTGATGATCGAGAAGGCCCTCACGTCTGCCGACGTGGAGTTCGTCACCACCTTGCACGGCGAGGAGCAGGTCTCCTTCCACGTCCTGCTGCAGCCCCGCGGCGACCAGGCCGACCGTCTGCTGCGGGCCATCGACGACATTGCCCTCGGCGAGCTGGACGAGGCGGCTCACGAGCGGGAGACCCCGGAGGGCAAGGACGCCGCGGCCCTCGGGCAGCAGGCCCTGGAAGTGTCCCTGTCCGCGCTGCGCACGGCGGGCAGCGACGCGGAGGGCCGCCTCATCGAGGACCATCCGCTGGACGCCCTCAAAACCCTCGTCGACGAGGTCGACGCGGACGAGGTGATCGTGCTGACCGACCCCCACTACGTGGAGGAGTTCTTCCACCGCGACTGGGCGTCCAGGGCCCGGCACAAGGTGGGCGTGCCGGTACTGAAGCTGTTCTCGCACAGCAGGGCGTGACGGACGCCGGTCGGTGTGCGTGGGCCCGGCCGCCAAGGCATAGGCTGGGCCGCTGAACGTACGCCGTCCCAGCAACAGGAGACACGCATGGCACCCGGCCTCCCCACCGCCATGGACCGACCGCACTTCATCGGCATCGGCGGCGCCGGAATGTCGGGCATCGCGAAGATCCTCGCGCAGCGCGGGGCCAAGGTGGCGGGCAGCGACGCCAAGGACTCGCCGACCGCCGAGGCCCTGCGCGCCCTGGGCGCGACGGTGCACATCGGCCACGCGGCCGAGCATCTCGCGGACGACGCCACCTGCGTCGTCGTCTCCTCTGCGATCCGCGCGGACAACCCGGAGCTGGCGCGCGCGGCGGAGCTGAACATCCCCGTGGTCCACCGCTCGGACGCCCTCGCCCGGCTGATGGACGGGCTGCGCCCGATCGCGGTCGCCGGCACCCATGGCAAGACGACCACGACGTCGATGCTGGCGGTGTCCCTGACCGAGCTGGGCCTGGACCCGTCGTACGCCATCGGCGGCGACCTGGACGCCCCCGGCTCGAACGCCCTGCACGGCGAGGGCGAGATCTTCGTCGCCGAGGCCGACGAAAGCGACCGCAGCTTCCACAAGTACGCGCCCGAAGTCGCGATCGTCCTCAACGTCGAACTGGACCACCACGCGAACTACGCGTCCATGGAGGAGATCTACGAGTCCTTCCAGACCTTCGCGGGCCGGATCGTCCCCGGCGGCACGCTGGTGGTCTCGGCGGACCACGAGGGCGCGCGCGAGCTGACGCGGCGGCTGGACGGCTCGGTGAGGACGGTGACGTACGGCGAGGCGGAGGACGCGGACGTACGGGTCCTGTCGGTCGTCCCGCAGGGCCTGAAGAGCGAGGTGACGGTGGACCTGGACGGCTCGGAGCTGATCTTCACGGTCTCCGTCCCCGGCCGCCACTACGCGCACAACGCGGTGGCGGCACTGGCGGCGGGCGTGGCCCTCGGCGTCCCGGCGGCGGAGCTGGCCCCGGCCCTGGCGGCTTACACGGGTGTGAAGCGCCGCCTCCAGCTGAAGGGCGAGGAAGCCGGCGTCCAGGTCATCGACTCGTACGCGCACCACCCGACGGAGATGACGGCGGACCTGGAGGCGATGCGGGCGGCGGCAGGCGACTCCCGCATTCTGGTGCTCTTCCAGCCCCACCTGTTCTCCCGCACACAGGAGCTGGGCAAGGAGATGGGCGAGGCGCTCGCCCTGGCGGACGCCTCGGTCGTGCTGGACATCTACCCGGCCCGCGAGGACCCGATCCCGGGCGTGACGAGCGAACTGATCATCGAGGCCGCGCGGGCGGCGGGCGCGGACGTACGGGCCGTCCACGACAAGGCGGAGGCCCCGGCGGTCGTCGCGGGAATGGCGAAGCCCGGTGATCTCGTTCTCACCATGGGCGCGGGCGACGTCACGGACCTCGGCCCGCGCATCCTTGACCGTCTGTCGAAGTAAGGGGCTGACATTCATGGCGTACGACGTCGAGAAGCCGGACGAGCAGTGGCGCGCGGAGCTGAACCCGGCGGAGTACGCGGTCCTGCGCCAGGCCGGCACGGAGCCCGCCTTCACCGGTGAGTACACGAACACCAAGACCAAGGGTGTCTACTCCTGCCGCGCCTGCGGCGCCGAACTTTTCACCTCGGACACGAAGTTCGAGTCCCACTGCGGCTGGCCGAGCTTCTACGATGCACGCAACGCGGACGCGGTGGAACTTCTGGAAGACCGTTCCCATGGGATGGTGCGGACGGAGGTCCGCTGCACGAGGTGCGGCTCTCACCTTGGGCACCTGTTCGAGGGCGAGGGATACGGTACGCCGACGGACCAGCGCTACTGCATCAACTCGATCTCCTTGCGGTTGGTCCCTGACGAGGGCTGACCGCACGGAGCGGGGTGCCTGCGGCGTCGGCCACGCTGCGCCGAACGCGACATTCATCTCTCCTCTCCGCTGGACGTCCTCGCGACAGCCGCGGACGTCGGACGGGTCGGCGTCCGAGGGGCTGTCCGCGACGGACGGTCAGGGTCGGTGCGGCGGTGGCGCGGCCGACGCACGGATCACCAGATCGACGGGCAGGAGCACCCTCTTGGGGACCGCGGTCCCGCGGTCCACGCGTTCCAGCTGGTCGAGCAGGAGCCGGGCCGCCTCCACACCGAGCTCGTGATGGGGGACGTGCACCGTCGTGAGCGGAGGCTGGAACTCGTCGACGAAGCGCATGTCGTTGAACCCGATGATCGACACGTCCTCCGGGCAGCGCAGGCCCCGTCGGCGCAGGGTGTGCAGGGTTCCCAGGGCGATGAGGTCGTTGCCGGCGACGATCGCCGTGATCGCCGGGGAGCGCTCCAGCAACTCCTCGGCGGCGGTCGCCCCGGCCGCTTCCGAGTAGGAGGGCGCGTCGACGACCGGGCATGAGCCGGGATTGATTCCGTGGGCGGCCAGAGCGGAGCGGAACGCCCGGGCGCGGACGGCGCCGGGGGAGAGGGTCCTGGGACCGGAGACATGGGCGATCGCCGTGTGCCCGAGGCCGACGAGGTGGTCCACGGCCAGGCCGATGCCGGTGGCGTCGTCCCCGGAGACGCAGGGGAACAGCGGCTGGTCCGTGGTGCGGTTGATGAGCACCACGGCGATTCCCGCCTCGTGCGCCTCGCGCAGCAGCGGGTGGTCCAGGCGGGCGGTCGCCACGATGAAGCCGTCCACCTGGCGGCCCGTCAGTGCCTGGAACAGGGTGCGCTCCTGCGCCTCGTCGTTGTCGGTGTTGGCCAGGAGCGCGGTGTAGCCGCGCGGCAGCAGCACGTCCTCCATGCCCCGCACGAGGGGCGGGAACAGGGGGTTGGTGAGGTCCGGGATGAGCACGCCGACCGTCCGGGAGCGACTCGTGCGCAGGCTCCGCGCGGCGGCGTTCGGGGTGTAGCCCAGTTGCTTGGCAGCGGCGAGGACCCTGCGGACCGTCTCCGGATTGAGCTGGCCGCTCGAGTGCGGGCTGAGGGCACGCGAGGCGGTGGCCTTGTGCACCCCGGCCGCGCGCGCGACATCGGCCATCGTTGGTCGTCTGCTCATGCTTCACCGTAGTGCGCCGCGATCAGTGCCTGCAACCGATTGCACCACTTCAACCGCAAGCAGATCTTGCATGTAGCAGTTCGTAGGGAAGGCCGCTGCGAGACCCGTTGACAAAGCCGGTCCCGTGGCGCATCTTCGTCGCAACCGATTGCAGAGACGCTCTTACCAGGGATGCCACAAGGCCATCCGGCTCCCCCTGCAACCGAGTGCATGTCTGCCGTTCAACCCGCCTCTCAGATGGAGCAGGCCATGCCCTACCTCAGCAAGGAACGCCCCACCGTGGGCTGGATCGGCGCCGGCCGGATGGGCCGCAGGCTCGCCGAGCGGCTGCTGGCCGCCGGATTCGACGTCGCCGTGTGCAACCGCACCCGGGCCAAGGCCGAACAGCTCGCCGAGCGGGGCGCCAAGGTCGTCGACCGGCCGTGCGAGCTCGCCGATCGCGACATCGTCTTCACGATGGTGTCCGCCTCCGCCGACCTGGAGGCCGTGACCCTGGGCGAGAACGGGGTGCTCACCGACCCGTCCGCCGCTCCGGGCCTGATCGTGGACAACTCCACCGTCTCGATGCAGGTGTCGGCGCTCGTGCGCGACGAGGCGGCCAAGCGCGGCACGGACTTCCTGGCCGCGCCCGTCAGCGGGAATCCCAAGGTCGTCGCCGCCGGGCAGGCGACGCTCGCGGTCTCCGGACCGCGCGGGGCCTTCGACGCCGCGCAGCCGCTCCTCGACCGCCTCGGCCGCGGCTGCACCTACGTGGGCGAGGGCGAGACCGCACGCCTGGTGAAGATAGCCCACAACGTCTTCCTCGGGGTCGTGATCCAGTCGCTCGCGGAGATCACCGTTCTGGCCCAGCAGGGCGGTGCGTCCCGCGCGGCCTTCCTCGAGTTCCTCAACGACTCTGTCATGGGCTCGGTCTTCACCCGGTACAAGTCGCCGGCCCTGGTCAACCTGGACTTCGCGCCGACCTTCACGATGCCGCTGCTGCGCAAGGACTTCGACCTCGGGCTCGCCGCCGCGCGCGAGCTGGAGGTGCCCATGCCGGTGGCCTCGGCGGCAGCGCAGCTCGTGGCGGCGGCGGTCGGTGCCGGACACCGCGAGGAGGACTTCGCGACGCTGATTCTGGAGCAGGCCCGGCGCTCCGGCATCGAGCTGACCCCGGAGAACGTCCCCGTCGACGACGGCCTGAGCCCGGCCGCCGCGCAGGAGGGCTGAACCCGATGGCCGACACCGCCGAGGCCACCCCGGCCCCGGCCCGCGCCCCCGCCTCTGGGCGGCCGATACCTGCCTACGGCCACAGCGCCGTCGACTACGAACAGCGCGTCGACTACGACCGCCTGCGCGCCTACCGCCTCTCCCGCGCCCGGGCGGCCCTGGAGTCGAGCGAATGCGGCGCCTTCCTGCTCTTCGACTTCTACAACATCCGCTACACCACGCAGACCTGGATCGGCGGGGCGCTCGGCGACAAGATGACCCGCTACGCGCTGCTGACCCGCGACGCCGGTCCCGTCCTGTGGGACTTCGGCTCGGCGGCGCGTCACCACCAGCTCTACGCGCCCTGGTTGGCGCCGGAGGACTGCCGGGCCGGCATGCTCGGGCTGCGCGGCGGCATCGCGCCGGCGGCCGGCCTCATGGCGGCGGCGGTCCGTGAGATCCGGGGCCTGCTGGAGGACGCGGGAGTCGCCGACCTGCCGGTCGGCGTCGACATCGTTGAGCCGCCGTTCCTCTTCGAGATGCAGCGTCAGGGGCTACGAGTGGTCGACGCCCAGCAGCTGATGCTCGACGCGCGCGTGATCAAGAACGAGGACGAGATCGCGCTGCTGTCCATGGCCGCGGCCATGGTGGACGGCGTCTACCAGGACATCGCCGAGGCGCTGAAGCCCGGCGTCCGGGAGAACGAGATCGTCGCGCTCGCCAACAAGCGCCTGTACGAGATGGGTTCGGACCAGGTCGAGGCGATCAACGCGGTCTCCGGGGAGCGGTGCAACCCGCATCCGCACAACTTCTCCGACCGCCTCATCCGCCCGGGCGACCAGGCCTTCTTCGACGTCATCCAGTCCTACAACGGGTACCGCACCTGCTACTACCGCACCTTCGGCGTCGGCAGTGCCACCGCCTCCCAGCGTGACGCCTACACCCGGGCGCGGGAGTGGATGGACGCGGCCATCGCCGCGGTGAAGCCGGGTGTCGGCACCGATGTCATCGCCCGGCTCTGGCCGCGCGCCGAGGAGTTCGGCTTCGGCGACGAGCGGGCGGCCTTCGGCCTCCAGTTCGGCCACGGGCTGGGGCTGGGTCTGCACGAGCGGCCGGTCATCAGCCGGCTCAACAGCCTGGAACACCCGGTCGAGCTCCAGGAGGGCATGGTCTTCGCCCTGGAGACCTACTGCCCGGCCGACGACGGCTTCTCCGCCGCCCGTATCGAGGAGGAGGTCGTCGTCACCGCTGCCGGCCCCCAGATCCTCACGAAGTTCCCCGCCCAGGAACTCTTCGTCGCCAACGCGTACTGAGTCCTCGGGGCCCGGCCCCTGTCCCCGCACGCCCGCGCGCACTGAACTCAAGGACGAGTCAGGAGAACGCACCATGAGACACCTCACCCACCCTCGCCTCACCCGCGCCGGCAGTCGCCGGCTGTCCCTCCTCGCGGCCTGCTGCGCCGCGCTCCTTGCCGCCGGCTGCGCGTCGCCCGCCGGCACCGGCTCCGGCCCGGCCGGGGGCGGACGGAGCAGCGACCCCCTCGTGATCGGCGCCTCCGTCTCCCTGACCGGCGACTTCGCCGACTCGGGGCAAGCCGTCGAACGCGGCTATCAGCTCTGGGTCGACCAGGTGAACGCCCACGGCGGCCTGCTCGGACGCAAAGTCAAGATCAAGATCGTCGATGATCTGTCCAGCCCCACCCAGGTCATCACCAACTACCAGAACCTCATCAACCGCGACCGCGTGGACCTGGTCTTCGGCCCCTTCTCCAGCCTGCTCACCGTCCCGGCCTCGCAGGTGGCCCGCCGCTACGGCTACGCCTTCCTGGAGCCGGCCGGCGGCGGACCGAAGGTCTTCGCCCAGCATCTGAACAACCTGTTCTTCGTGCAGCCCGCGCCCAGCGTCGAATCCGGCAAGGTCTTCGCCGACTGGATCCTCTCCCTGCCGGCCTCGCAGCGCCCGAAGACCGCCGCCTACGCCGAGCTCGACGACCCGTTCGCCGGCCCCATCGCGGAGAACATCCGCACGGCCTTCGAAGCCGCCGGCATCCGGACCGTCTACAAGCAGGTCTATCCGGCGGAGACACAGGACATGTCGCCGATCGTGTCGGGCATCGCGGCGGCCCACCCCGACGTGCTCGTCGCAGGTACGCAGAACAACGACGCCTACGCACAGGTCAAGAGCCTGGTGCAGCTCCGCTTCAACCCGAAGTTCGTCTTCATGTCGAACGGCGCCAACTCGCCCAAGGAGTTCCCCGACAAGGTCGGCGCCGCCAACACCACCGGCATTATGTCGGCCGGCGACTGGTTCCCCACCTCCACCGCCCCCGGCAGCAGCGACTTCGCCGCCGCGTACATCAAGAAGTACGGCGGCACCGTCGACACGATCGACAACACCTCGGCCGAGGCCTACGCCTGCGGCCAGCTCCTGGAGAAGGTCGCGCAGAAGACCGGCAAGCTCGACAACGCCACGCTCATCAGCGCACTCCACTCCGGCACGTGGCCCACTCTGCTGGGCAACCTCGCCTGGAACTCCGACGGCGCGCCCACCGGCTCCTTCGCGCTGGTCCAGTGGCAGAAGGGCAAGCTGATCCCGGTCTACCCGACCGGCGACGCACAGGCGCAGGCCGTCCACCCCAAGCCGGCCTGGGGCGGGTGATCGCGTGCATGCACTCGTCCAAGGCCTGATCCTGGGCCTGCTGACCTCCGGCGTCTACGCGTTGATGGCTTCCGGACAGACCCTGATCTTCGGCGTGATGAAGGTGGTCAACCTGGCGCAGGGAGCCATGGTGATCCTCGGCGCCTACCTCGCCTACCAGTTGTTCACCTCCTTCGGGATCGACCCCTTCCTCGCCATTCCGATCACCACGATCGCCATGTTCGTGCTCGGCACCGCGATCCAGTGGCTCTTCCTGCGGCCGCTCCGGCGCGAGGACCGCTCCGAGCTCAGCCTGCTGGTCACCTTCGCCGTGGCGCTGCTGCTCGAAGGCGTCATGAGCATCACCTGGCGCACCACCTACCGCAGCATCAACACCAGCTATGGCAACGACAGCTGGACGGTCTTCGGATTCCAGATCACGCTGGTAAGGCTCTGGGCCTTCCTGTTGTCGCTCGCGGCCCTCGGCCTGCTGTGGCTGCTGCTGGAGCGCACCCGGTTCGGCCGCGCCGTGCGGGCGACCGTGCAGAACCCGGAATCCGCTCTCCTGCTCGGCGTCGAGTCGGAGCGGGTGTCCGCGTTCGGATTCGGGCTGGGGGCGGCTACCGCCGCGGCGGCGGGCTCGGTGTACGGGCTGCTGTACTCCTTCAACTCGGGCAGCCACTACGACCTGATCTCCCGGCTGCTGTCCATCGTCATCCTCGGCGGGCTGGGCAGCATCGGCGGCGCAGTCGCCGGGGCGGTGATCGTGGCCACCTCCTCGGCGGTTGTGGCCGCGACGATCTCGCCGGCCTGGTCCGAGATGACGTTCTTCGTCCTGCTGCTCGCCATCCTGCTGATCCGGCCCCAGGGCCTGTTCGGCACGACCGCACGAGGTGCCCTGTGAGAGCACTCCGACACACCCGGGCCCCCGCCTTCTTCGTCGTCCTGGCCCTGCTGCCCGTCTTCGACCTCGCCCACTGGGCGCTCAACCTGCTGATCTTCACTCTCATGTTCGCGGTGATGTCCAGCGCCTGGAACCTGATCGGCGGCTTCGGCGGCTACCCGTCGCTCGGCCACGCGGCCTTCTTCGGTATCGGCGCCTACGCGGAGGCGATCTGGTTCGGACACCACCCCGTCACCACCGGCTACGAGCCGTTCCTGCTGCTGCCGGTCGTCGGACTGATCGGCGCGGCGGTCGGCCTCCCTATCGGGGCGCTGGCCATGCGCACCCGCGCCGACGTCTTCGCCATCGTCACCATCACGCTGCTGTTCGTGGCCCAGGGCCTCGCCTTCAACCTGCCCGGCGTCACCGGCGGCGCGCAGGGCCTCGCCATCCCGCCGGCACCGTTCTCCGCCGCGACCTACGACCGACCCTTCTACTACGTCCTGCTCCTCCTGCTCGCGCTGGCCATGGGCGTCACCTTCGCGGTGATGCGCAGCAAGATCGGCCTCGGACTGGCCACAGTGCGCGGGGACGAGGACAAGGCACGCGGGATCGGCGTCCGGGTCACCGGCATCAAGCTCCTCGCGTTCACCGTCAGCGTCGGTCTGACGACCATGGTCGGCGCGGTCTGGGCCTACTACGAGGGCTTCATCTACCCGCAGTTCGCCGTCGACCCCCTGATCACGATCGCGGTGGTGCTGATGACCTTCCTCGGCGGCCGCGCCACCCTCTGGGGTCCCGTGCTCGGCGCGTTCGTCCTTGAGTCCGCCCAGCAGTACCTCGCCTACCAACTCGGCGGGAGCCAGTTCTACCTGATCGCCTATGCGCTGGTCTTCCTGCTCATCATGCTGCTGCTCCCGCGCGGCATCCTGCCCACCTTCCAGGACCGGCTGCGGCAGCGCAGACGACGGCGCAAGGCCGACGGCGCGACCCGGACGGGACTGGCCCGCCCGAGCTCGGCCCTCGCCACCGGGACGATCGGGGCGGGAGGGGAGCGGCCGTGACCGCCATGCTCGAAGTCGACGGCCTCACCAAGGTGTTCGGCGGCCTGCGGGCCGTGGACGACTGCTCCTTCGAGGTCGCCGAGAACAGCGTGACCGCCCTCATCGGCCCCAACGGCTCCGGCAAGACCACGCTCTTCAACATGGTCACCGGCTACCTGCGTCCCGACGCCGGCCGGGTCCGCTTCCAGAGGCGCGACGTGACCGGCCTGGACAGCGGTCGTCTGTATCGCGCGGGACTGTCCCGCACCTTCCAGCAGGCGCGCGTCTTTCCGCAGTTGACCGTCGTCGAGAACCTCGTCGCGGCCGGAGGCTACAGCTGGCGGCAACTGCTGACCACGGCGCGGGTGGCGCGGGCCGACCGCGAGCGGGCCGGCCGGCTGCTGGAGGAGTTCCGGCTGGAACCGGTGGCCGACCTCGCGGCCGCCGAACTCTCCTACGGCCAGCGCAAGCTGCTGGAGTTCGCCGCGGTCCTCATGAGCGACCCGGCCCTTGTTCTGCTCGACGAGCCGACCGCCGGGGTCAACCCGGTGATGATCGAGACGATGGAGCGGCACATCCGCGAACGCCACGCCGCCGGCACCACCTTCCTCGTCGTCGAGCACGACATGCCCTTCGTGATGCGGCTGTGCGACCCCGTGATCGTGCTCGACCAGGGGCACCGGATCGTCACCGGCACGCCCGCCGAGGTCCAGGCCCACCCCGACGTCCTCGACGCCTACCTCGGGAGCTGACATGGAGCCGCTGCTCACCCTCACCTCGGTGGTGGCCGGCTACGGCGCGGGCGACATCCTCAAAGGAGTCGACCTGACCGTCGAGGCGGGCACCGTCACCTGTCTGATCGGACCCAACGGAGCCGGCAAGTCCACGGTCCTGAAGACCGTCAGCGGCCTGGTCCGGCCGCGTGAAGGCACGGTCGTCCTCGAGGGCCGCGACATCGCCCGGCTCTCCCCACGGGCCCGGCTGCACCTCGGTGTCGTGCACGTCCCGCAGGACCGCAGCCTCTTCCCGGCCATGACCGTCTGGGACAACCTGCTCATGGGCGGCTACACCCTCAAGGACCGCGCCCTGCTCCGCCAACGGGTCGACGCGGCCGTCGCGGCCTTCCCGCTGTGCGCCCAACGTGCTCGCGAGCACGCCGGATCGCTCTCCGGAGGCGAGCAGAAACAAGTGGAACTGGCCCGGGCCCTGGTGCTGGACCCCAAGCTGATCCTGCTCGACGAACCCTCGATCGGCCTGGACCCCAAGGCCCGCCGGCTGGTCTTCGCCAGCATCCGCGAACTCGCCGCCGCGGGCCGCACCGTGCTGCTCGTCGAACAGAACGCCCGCTCCGGACTCGCGGCCTCCGACGTCGGGGCCGTCCTCGAATCCGGCGTGGTCCGCCTCACCGCCAGCGGCACCCATCTGCTCGAGGACCCCGCCGTCGCCCGGCTCTACCTGGGCGCCGCCCGATGACAGCCCCTCACCCTCCCCTGGAGGCACCCATGACCACGGCACCAGCCGTGCCCGACACCGAGACCAGGCTGGAGCTCTACCGGCTCCAGGTGGAACTGCGCGCCTTCGAGAAACGCGCCCACGACCTCTTCCTGCAGAACCTGGTCAAGGGCACCAGCCACCTCTCCCTCGGCCAGGAAGCGATCGCCGCCGCCTTCGGCGTCGCGATGCGGCCCGGGGACTACACCTTCGCCACCTACCGCGGCCATGCCCACACCCTCGCCCGCGGTGTCCCGATGGGCCCCGTCCTGGCCGAACTGCTGGGGCGGGAGAACGGCCTGATGGGCGGCAAGGGCGGCTCCATGCACCTGACCAGTGTCGAGCACGGCGTGATGGGCTCCTATGCCATCATCGGTGCCCACCTCCCGATCGCCTGCGGCGCCGCCTGGAGCGCGCAGTACCGGGGCAGCGGCCAGGTGGCCGTCGCCTTCTTCGGTGACGGCACCACCAACATCGGCGCCTTCCACGAGGCGCTGAACTTCGCGGTGATCTGGAAGCTGCCGGTGGTCTTCGTGTGCGAGAACAACCTCTACATGGAGTACACCCGCACCAGCACCATCACCGCCGTGCCCCGCCCCGCCGCCGACCGGGCCCCGGCCTATGGCCTGGAGCCCATCACCGTCGACGGCAACGACGCCGACGCCGTGCACGAGGTCGCGGTCACGGCCCTTGAGCGGGCCCGCAGCGGTGAGGGCCCCACCATGATCGAAGCGCTGACCTACCGACAGGGCGGCCACTCACGGGCCGACCCGGGCAAGTACCGCCCCAAGGAGGAGGTCGAGGCGTGGCTCGCCAAGGACCCGGTGCCGATGTACCGGGCCCGGCTCCTCGCGGACGGGGTCCCGGCCGAGCAACTCGACGCGATCGACAAGGCCGCCCACGCGGCCGTGGACCTGGCCACCGAGCGGGCCAAGGCAGGCGCGCTGCCCGGCGCGGACCTGCTCATGAAGGACGTGTGGGCGGACGGAGGCTCGTCATGGCGGAACTGACCTACCGCGAGGCGATCGCGCGGGGCATCGCGCAGGAGATGCGACGGGACCAGGGCGTCCTGCTGCTGGGCGAGGACGTCGCCGAGGCCGGGGGAGTCTTCAAGGGCACCGTCGGCCTGCTCGACGAGTTCGGCCCCGTGCGCGTCCGGGACACCCCGATCAGCGAGCAGGCCATCCTCGGCGCGGCGATGGGCGCGGCGATGACCGGACTGCGCCCCATCGCCGAGATCATGTTCAGCGACTTCTTCGCGGTCTGCTGGGACATCGTCGTCAACGAGATCGCCAAGAGCCGCTACATGACCAACGGGCAGCTGTCCTTCCCGCTCGTCATCCGCTCCGGCAACGGCGGCGGCCTGCGCTTCGGCGCCCAGCATTCGCAGAGCGTGGAGAACTGGGCGATGGCCGTGCCCGGCCTCAAGGTCGTCGTGCCGTCGAACCCCCGCGACGTCGTCGGGCTGATGGCCGCAGCGGTACGCGATCCTGACCCGGTCATCTTCCTGGAGCAGAAGGCCCTCTACCCGATCAAGGGCGAAGTCCCGGACGGGGAGATCGTCGACACGCTCGGCACCGCCAAGGTGCTGCGGCAAGGCGCCGACGCGACCGTCGTCGCGCTCGGCTCGATGGTGCCGCGTGCGCTCGCGGCCGCCGGGCAGCTCGCCGCCTCCGGCATCGAGTGCACCGTCGTGGATGTGCGCTCGCTCGTCCCGCTGGACACCCGGACGATCCTCGGCGAGGCGGCCCGCACCGGCCGTCTGTTCACTGTCGAGGAGAACCCCAGGTTGTGCGGCTGGGGCGCCGAGCTGGTGTCCCTCATGGCCGAGGAGCGGTTCTTCGACCTCGACGCGCCACCGACGCGGATCACCACCCCGCACATCCCGCTCCCCGCCGCCGACAGCCTCGAGGACCTGGCGATCCCCTCCGTCGAGCGCATCACGCAGACCATCCAGAAAGCGCTGAGCCGATGACCGTCACCGCCCACAGCCCCGCCCTGGTCCACCTCGACACCCTGCCGACCGAGCTGTATCTCGCCGGGCGTCGCCGCGCCTCCAGCGACGACTCCTGGTTCGACGTCCTCGACCCGGCGACCGGGGCCGTCCTCACCCGGGTCGCCAACGCCACCGCCGAAGACGCCCGCGCTGCGGTCGACGCCGCGGACGCGGCATTGCCCCGGTGGGCGGCCACACCGCCCAGGGAACGCGGCGAAGTTCTCCGCCGCGCCTTCGAGCTGATGACCGGGCGGGCGGAGGAACTCGCCGAGCTCATCGTGCTGGAGAACGGAAAGGCCCTCACCGACGCCCGAGCCGAGGTGGCCTACGCGGCGGAGTTCTTCCGCTGGTACGCGGAGGAGGCCGTGCGCGCCGCCGGGACACTGCAGACCGCGCCGAGTGGAGCCAACCGAATCCTGGTACTGCGTCAACCGGTCGGCGTCTGTGTCCTGGTGACCCCGTGGAACTTCCCCGCCGCCATGGCGACCCGGAAGATCGGCCCGGCGCTCGCGGCAGGCTGCAGCGTCGTGCTCAAGCCGGCCAGCGACACGCCGCTCACGGCGCTGGCCCTCGCTGCCGTCCTGGAGGAGGCCGGTGTGCCGGCGGGTGTCGTGAACGTCCTGCCCTCACGTCGCTCCGGGCAGGTCGTCTCCGCAATGCTCGACGACCCGCGGGTGCGCAAGCTCTCTTTCACCGGCTCCACCGAGGTCGGCCGGGAGCTGCTGGCCATGGCCGCCCGGACGGTCGTCAACACCTCGATGGAGCTCGGCGGGAACGCGCCGTTCCTCGTCTTCGCCGACGCCGACCTGGACGAGGCCGTCGCCGGAGCCATGGTCGCCAAGATGCGCAACGGCGGCGAGGCCTGCACGGCGGCCAACCGCTTCTACGTGCAGGCCCCCGTGGCCGCCGAGTTCACCGCCCGACTCGCGGACGCCATGAGCAGCCTGACAGTGGGCCGGGGGCTGGCCCCGGGTGTCCAGGTGGGACCGCTGGTCAACGAGGCAAGCCGGGCCAAGGTCCACGAGCTCGTCCGCGGCAGTGTCGACGCGGGGGCCGGGGTCGTGACGGGCGGCCGCCCACTCGACGGCGACGGCTTCTTCTACCCGCCGACCGTGCTCGCCCACGTCCCGGCAGGGGCCCCGGTGCTGCACGAGGAGATCTTCGGACCCGTGGCCCCCGTGGTCACCTTCGACACCGAGGAAGAGGCGGTCCAGCTCGCCAACGACACCGAATACGGCCTGGTCTCCTACCTCTACACCAGCGACCTGGCCCGCGGCCTGCGCGTCAGCGAGTGCCTCGACAGCGGCATGGTCGGCCTCAACCGCGGGGTGGTGTCCGACCCCGCTGCGCCCTTCGGCGGCACCAAGCAGAGCGGCATCGGCCGCGAGGGCGGCCACGAGGGCCTGGTCGACTACACCGAGTCCAAGTACATCGCCTTGTCGTGGTGAGCCGACGGAGAGGAGCAGACCCATGGACGTGACAATGCCGCAGCTCGGCGAGACCGTCGCCGAGGCGACCGTCACCCGCTGGCTCAAGCAGCCGGGAGACGCGGTCGACGAGGGCGAACCGCTCTTCGAGGTCGCGACGGACAAGGTCGACACCGAAATTCCGGCCTCAGCCGGCGGGACGCTCAGCGAGATCCTGGTCGCGGTCGACCAGACGGTTCCGGTAGGCACGCGGGTGGCGGTGATCAACGGCCCGGGGGAGGAGCGCGGTCCGTCGGACAGCGCTCAGGCGGCGGTCACAGTGCCAGAGCCCCCGAGCGCGGCGCCGACGCGAGCAGCCCGCAACGGCTCGCTGAGCCCGCTGGTGCGCAAGCTGCTCGCGGAGCACGAACTGCGGCCCGACCAGGTGACGGGAACCGGCCCCGGTGGGCGCATCACCCGCGGCGACGTCGCCGCGGCCGTCGCGCGGCGCGGGAAGGCGGCGTCCGCCGGGAGCGACTCGACCGAACAGGCCAGGCGGCCGCCCATCCCACAGGCTGTCCCCGCCGTCCAGTCGACGCCTGCCGCGGCTGCGCCGACAGGGGAGGGGGCCGGCAGCCCGGACGGCACGCTGGTCCCGTTCACCTCGATCCGGCGGCGCACCGCCGAACACATGGTGCGGTCGAAGGCCACATCGGCCCACACGCTCATGGCGGTCGAGGTGGACTACTCCGCGGTCGACAGAGTCCGCAAGCGCCGGTCAGAGGAGTGGCGGCGCACCGAGGGCTTCGGCCTCAGCTACCTCCCGTTCGTGAGCCGGGCCGTGGTGGACGCGCTCGGTGCCTACCCGCACCTCAACGCGTCCGTGCACGGCGACGGACTGCTCCTCCACCGCGAGGTGCACCTCGGCATCGCCGTCGACCTCGACGCCGACGGCCTGGTGGTGCCGGTGATCCGTTCGGCCGGCGGCAAGCGGCTGCGCCGGATCGCGCAGGAGGTGAGCGAGTACGCCGCACGGGCGCGGGCCGGCCGACTGCGGGCCGACGAACTCGGGGGCGGCACGTTCACCATCAGCAACCCCGGTCCCTACGGCACCTCGCTCACTGTCCCCATCATCAACCAGCCCCAGGTGGCGATCCTGGCGACCGACAGCGTGCGACCGAGCCCGGTAGCGGTGCCCACCGGCAGCGGCGGCGAATACGCCCTCGCCGTGCGGCCCGTCGGCAACGTCGCCCTCAGCTTCGACCACCGAGCCGTGGACGGCGCGTACGCCGCCCGCTTCCTCGCCGAGGTTCGCAAGAACATCGAGGAGCGCAACTGGGACGCCGAGTTCTGAGCGCCACGCGTGAGTGCAGCCTCGAAGAAGAGATGGATACCGGCCGACAAGCCGAGCCACCGGTTTGCCGTTGCCTTCCAGGGCTGGAGCGTGGCCGGACGCCTTGGCGATGTCGATCGCCCACCCCGACCTCACGCAGGACGCCGGTGATCTCGCCCATGGCCGCGGCGAGTTCATCCTCGCCCATGGAGCAGGAGGTGTCGACGACGGCAACCCGGGGCAGCGGGCGGCGCAGGCCGCTCCACGGAGAGAAGACGTGCAGTGCTTGTGCGCCATGGAAACGGCCTCCGCGACGGCGGAGCCGGGTGCTTGCGTCCCCATGTCGTCCCGCTGTGATCCCTCGTGTCGCCGCCGTACCAAGAAGCGTGCATGCGTGAAGCGCGGCGGCTGGCCGTCCTTCTACGACCCGAAGGACAGCGACGCGGTGGAGCTTTTGGAGGACCGTTCCCACGGGATGGTGCGGACGGAGGTCCGTTGCGCGCGGTGCGGTTCCCACCTTGGTCACGTTTTCGAGGGGGAGGGGTACGGTACGCCGACGGATCAGCGGTACTGCATCAACTCGATCTCTTTGCGCATGATTCCGGACGAGGGCTGACCGCACCCGGGTCAACCGGCCGGGCTCGTTATCCGTGAAGGAACAAGGCCTCACCCAGGCGCAGGTCGCGGCGACGGTGGGCATCTCTCAGGCTCGGGTGTCCCAGATCGAGCGGGGCGAGATCCACAACCTGGAGACGATGCGCACGTATGCTGCCGCGCTGGGCGCTCGTATCACGGTGTCGATCGAGTACGGCGATCGAACCATCGGCGCCGCCCAGCAGGGAAACTGCCATGTCACGCGCCTGCGGCGCCCAAGGTGTTCCTTGATTGGGTGAGGACCTTCGGTGACGGGGGTGGCGAGCAGTTGTTCGCGCGCTCAACTGCTCAGCCCACGGATGCCTTCGACTCGGGCTCCGGTCGCTCCGGGTGCGGGTGGGACGGCTGTACGCGCAGCGGGCGGGCTACCCAGCCGGGCAGGTACCAGTTCCACGAGCCGAACAGGGACACAAGGGACGGAACGAGCAGCATCCGTACGATGGTTGCGTCCAGGAGGATGCCGATGCCGAGGCCGGTCGCCAGCGTCTTGAGGTCGGTGCCAGGACCGGAGGCGAGCGCGGCGAAGGCCAGGAAGAGGATCAGCGCGGCGCTGGTGACGAGCCGGCCCGTCCGGGCGACGCCCTCGATGACAGCGGCATCGGTCGAGCGCGCGGCGTCGTACTCCTCGCGCATGCGGGACAGAATGAACACCTCGTAGTCCATCGACAGTCCGAACAGGAACGCGAAGACCATGAGTGGGATCCAGAACGTAACGGCCCCGGTGGCTGCTATGTCGAAGATCGCCTCGGAACCGTGACCGTCCTGCCAGAAGATCACCATCAGCCCGAGCGTCGCCGCCAGCGAGACAAGGTTGAGCAGTACCGCTTTGAGCGGCAGGAGAAGCGAACGGAAGGCGCGGACAAGCAGCACGTAGGTCAGCAGCGCGATTATCGCCAGCATGAGCGGGAAGTTGCCGTAGACGGCGTGCAAGAAGTCGATCTGGGCCGCCCCGACACCGGCGACGCCAATAACCCCGGGGAGAGCCTCACCGGCGCTCTTGACCCGCTTGACCACGCCGACGCTCTTCGAGTTCACCGTCTCGTCGTCCGGGATGACCACGACGATGCTCTGTCCGTCCCGGTTGCCGGCCGGCCCGGAGGGCACAAACGCCCGGTTCACACCGTCGATCTTGACCAACTCGGCGGCGACCGGCTTCGCCCGGTCGGTGCGGACCAGTACCTCCATCGGGGTCAGCGCGCCGGTCGGGACACCGCCACGCTCCAGGGTCGTCAGGGTCTCGTAGGCCGGACCGCTCTTGGCCAGCGACTCCGACGAGGCAAGGCCGATCTTGATGCCGAGGAAGACACCGACCAGGGCCGCGAGCGCGGCCAGGGCGGTGCCGGCCGCGAGCCGACGGTGGCGCACCACGGCGGAGGTCCACTTGCCCCAGGCGCGGCTCGCCCGGTTCTCGTGGCGGATCTTGGGCCAGTCGACCCGTGGCCCGATACTGCCCAGGATCGCCGGCGTGAGAGTGAGCGTCGTCAACACGCTGGCCAGCGGGATGAGCGCCCCGCCGTACCCCATGCTGCGCATGAACGGGACCGGCAGCACGACGAGGGCGAGCAGGCCGATGGCCACCGTCACTCCGCTGAACACCACCGCATGACCGGCCCGTTCCATGGCGATCACGACCGCTTCGTGATTGTCCCGGCCGTGGTCGCGCTCCTCGCGCCAGCGGGTGACGAACAGCAGCGAGTAGTCGATCGCCACGCCGAGGCCGATGAGTGCGACCAGGAACTGCACGATGAACGACACATCGGTTGCATAGGTGAGCGGCAGCAGCATCACGAAAGTCGCGAGGATCGACACGGCGGCCACCACCAGCGGCAGCAGGGCGAGGAAGGAGGCGAACACGAAGGCGAGCACAGCGAGGGCGCCGACGGCACCGAGGAGCGTCTCCCCGAGCACCCCCGGCCCTCCACCGTTGTCGCCCCCGGAGGCCAGCGTGTCCTCGCCCGTCACCCCGACCCTCGCACCGGAGGGCTTGGCCTTGTCCGCCGCCGATTGGATCGGATCGGTCAGCAGCTTGTGACTCGGTGACGGGTTGAACGGGTAGAACACCAGGGCGTAGGCGGTGCGGTCGTCTTTCGTGCGGAAGGCCTTGTCGCCGGTGTTTGCCTCGTCGATCACCCGCACACTCGGGACCGCGTCGCCCACCGCCGCGAACACCCGGCCGACATCGGCCTCGTGACCGGTGATCGTCTGCCCCGCAGGGAGTGTGACCGCGACCAGATACGGGCTCGTGTCGCCGCCGCTGCCGAAGGCGTGCTCGATCTTGTGCGCCGTCACGGTGCCGGGCTGGCCCGGCAGCGAGAAGTCGATCGTCAGCCGATCCGCGGTCCGGCCGGCCAGCAGCACACCGGCGACCAGCACCAAGCCCCAGAACCCCACAACTGCCCTGCGATGCCGCAAGACGAACTCGGCCCAACGTCGCATGCCGGGACCTCCCCCACGCCGTAGGTTGCGCGAGTTTAGCCCTCCGCTCGCTTCCTCCGCTATCAGGCCGATGAGTACCTTTTGATCCACTCCGACGGCAGTGCGACGACTGCCGCCTCCCCGTGGCCACGGAGCGGGCCGACCTGCCGGGACCGGAGCACCCCCATACGCTGCGCATCCGCCACTCGCATGCCCGCTATGTCGGCGATGCAGACGATCCGGCACGGGCAGCACAGCTCGTGGGCCGACGTCGTCTGCAGCTGCGCCCGCGTGCTCTGACCAAGCCACCCCACTCGCTCAACAGCCGCCACTGGCACGCCCGTTACGTCGGGCAGGCCGGTGACCCCGCCCAGGCAGCACGGCTCATGGCCGAGGGCTGCCCGACGCCGACGGATCAGCGGTACTGCATCAACTCGATCTTGTTGCGATGTCGCCGCTCTCGGAGAAGATCCAGGCCAGGGCGCCGACGACCAGGAACAGGACGATCAGGGCCTTGCCCGCGTCGGACAGCAGCAGGGGGCGGGTGGCCGAGCGGGCCTGACCGGTGGGGTCGG
The DNA here is from genome assembly GCF_040298185.1 of Streptomyces sp. NPDC001634. Taxonomy (NCBI): domain Bacteria; kingdom Bacillati; phylum Actinomycetota; class Actinomycetes; order Kitasatosporales; family Streptomycetaceae; genus Streptomyces; species Streptomyces sp. NPDC001634. The sequence continues at coordinate 37,441 of NZ_JBEOZU010000059.1, forward strand.
GCTCGTCGCCGAACAGACGCTTGGGGTATGCCGCCGTGAGCATCATCAGATAGCCGCTCAGCCGCATTCCGTAGCGGGCCGTGGCGGCGGTTGCCTCGAACAACGGGCGCGGCATCCGGCCGAGGATCAGCACGACGAGCCACCAGATGAGGCAGATCACGTACCAGCCGTAGGTGACCAGGTACGCCACGAAGGCGGCGGGTATCAGCAGAATGCCGCGGAACAGGACGGCGAGGCGGTTGAGCTCGCCGGGGTGGACCTCGACCTGTACGGGATGGTCGGGTGCGTGGAAGGCGAACGGCGGGTAGGCGTCGACCAACAGCATCGCGTAGGCGTTGACGCGGGTCGCGTAGACGAGATAGCCGGACAGGAATGAGGCGATCGGTTCGGGCAGCCGTCTCACGATCAGGGCGGCGAACCAGCCGACGATCATGACGACGAACGCGGCGATCCCCAGGAACAGCATGGCGAGGTATTGGGGGACCAGCAGGAGCCAGCGCAGCAGTACGGTCCAGCGGCGCTGCCGGCCGGGCTCGGGGAGGTCCAACTCCGGGAGTACCTCCGAGGTCGGCCAGGGGGAGGGCCGAGGAGCCCAGCTCTGGTCTGCCATGGAAGGCTCCTGTCGAGTCCGTGACTGTCACTCGGTCACAGCCTCAGGATCACGCCGCGCGGCCCGATGTACGCGCCGTGGGGACCAAATGGATGACTGCCCGCAGTCCCGCCGCACAGCCGCAGTCCCACCGCACAGGGCCGCCCTCGCGGCCTGACCACCGCACCGAGGCAGCCCCCTCGGTGTCGTTGTCGAACGCCGGGTCCTCAGGGGGCCAGAGCGGAGCTGACCGCAAGGCCGAGTTCATCGAAGGCGCTCCGGGTCGCGGGAGCGAGAGCGGCGTGGTCGACCAGGCCGAGCTGGTGGACGGCGGTGTCGTACGGAATGGTGCACACGTTTCGCACTGTGTCGTCGAACTGTTCACCCGCCATTCGGGTATGGCCGTGCTCGGCGGAGCCGTCCACGTCCGACAGCACCACTGTCGCCGCGCGCACCAGCTGCTCGTAGCCGTGCTCGGACAGCCAGTGCAGCTGCCTTCGGACCGCGTCCAGGTGCTCCTGCCGCCCAGTGGTTGTGACGACCATGTGGTCGACGCCGCCGAGCAGGCTGCGCAGGGTGTCTCCCGGGGGCAGGAAGGTGCCGCCCGCATCCACGATCACCGTGCCGAACGACCTGAGCCAGTCGACCCCGCGTCGGACGGCCAAGGCGTCCAGAAGTACGGGAGTATTGGCGGGCACCAGCCCGTACAGAAAGTGCGCCCCCCGGGAGTCGGTGAGCGTGACCCATTCCCTGGCGTGGGACGGTGTGCGTCCGGGGCTGTGGGGGAGCCTGGCCGTGAAGGCCGAGGTTTCCGCGTCGAGCAGGCGGTAGCCGAAGACGCCCAGCCGCCGGTCCAGCGGCAGCATGACGACCGGCTTCCGCCTGCCGCGTGCCGAGGCCGCCCGGGCCGAAAGCGCGGACGCGAGCTGCACCGCGACGGTGCTGCGTCCTGAGCCGTGATGGGGGCTGATCACCGCGACGCAGTGGTCGGGCGGGCCCTCGTAAGGCTGGAGTGCGGCCGGCTGGGGGAGGCGGCGCGCGAGGCGCTTCAGCCCGCGTGGGGACGGGACGGATCCCGGAAGCAGCTGCCACTTGGGGGAGTTGGTGCCGACGGGGGACGGTCCCTCATGTACGGCCGGCTCCGGCCCCTCGATGGGAATCTGCGGCCCTTCTCGCCTGCCGGTGTGGCGCGGCGGCGTTCGCAGCAGCTCCGCGTCACCTGTCACCTCCAGCGCGGAGGGGGAGAGCCAGACCTGGAGCGCGGGATCGGTGGAGTCCTGGCGCGGCAGCCGGTCGCGCAGCAGCGCGAGGACGCCCACCGCCGTGGGAGGTGTGCCGTCCGGAGCCCGCAGGCAGCGGCCGATCAGAGCGTGGATCATCGGATCCACCGACCTGGGGGGCGAGGTGTCGAACCAGTCGGCCTCGTCGAGAGGATCGAGAGTGCCGGACGAGCGGTGGTAGGGGGACGCGGGCCAGTCGGTACCGAGCGCCGCGTGAGCCAGGATCGCCGCCAGGGCCTTGAGGTCGTCCTCGGGGCGCGCCGGGGCCCGGCCCGGCTGTGCCGGCTGCCCGTCGACGGTCGCACGGTGCCAGCCGATGATGACGGGGTTGTCACGGGTGAGCAGTACGTGCCGGGGCGAGAGGCGGCCGTGGACGACGCCGATGCTGTGGCTGTGCGCCAGCGCGGAGGCAAGGCGCCAACCTAGGGCGAGCGTGGCGTCGGTGCCGAGCGGCTCGGTCGCGGAGATCAGTTCCGCGAGATGCGGCGCTCTGCCTCCGGAACGGGTGGTCACCGGGGAAGCGGCGGTCCAGGGGCGGGGCGCATCCGCCTCGTGGTCGAACAGGGCCGGCAGACAGGGATGATCGAATCGGCTGAGCGCGGCCACCTCCACGAGCAGGAAGTGACGCGTGCTCTCGGAGCTGTCTGCCGGGCGGCGCACCGCAGCTGTGGCCCCATCGGAGTCGCGCCCGAGATAGACGTGGGTGGGACCCGAGGCCGGCGCCCAGCCGAGCAGCTCGTAGCCGCCGATCTGTTTGGGGTCCTGTGAGGAGAGCTGCTGCCAGGGGAACCTCGGCCGGACGACGGTCGAGTACCCCACGTAGGGCATGTGGAGGTAGAAGTCGTCCCGGGATCTGCGAGGTGCTTCCTCCTCCGGAACTCCCGGCGGCTGATCCCACTCCGGAACCGCCGGGCCCGTCAGACCGAGGCGCTGCAGCAGGGCGGAGCCGAGCCAGGCGAAATTCTGCGCGTGTTCCGGCAGCAGGTCGGTGCCGTCCGAGCGGTTCAGCCAGGCGGCGAACTCCGGTGCCTGCCCGATGAGTTCACCGATCAGGGCCGACACCTGGCGGGCCGTCTCGACGACCTCGGCGGCCGGCACCGCGTCCAGCAGGATGTCGCCGGCCTCGTCGGTGAACGAGAAGACCCGCTGGCTGTGCCGGAAACTCCGGGTGCCCTGCGGTGCGGCTGCCCTGGACGGCGTGTTCTCCGCCAGGCGCATCAGCCCGCCGAGGAAGACCTCCGACAGATGCGCCGTCGTGGCGCTCCAGGGAACGGCCTCCGCGACCAGACGCATCACCGGCACCGTGAGGGGCGCGATGGCGGCCAGGTGCGCCGCCAGCCGGTACGCCTCAGGAGACGCGGTCCGGCGGAACTGCCGTACCGCCTCATCACTCGACACCTCGGCCGGCTCGGCGCTCGTGCGGACGGCCCGCGGATCCCACAGCGGCAGCACGGTGCTCGACCCGCCGGCCACGGTCGTCCGCGCCCAGGCCGCCAGCTCGCGCGGCTTCGGTTCCAGGACCGGGATGGCGCTTCCGGTGAAGCGGCTGAGTTCGGGCGGCAACAGCGTGTCCCGGACGCGCCACTTGCTGTTGGCTGCTCCGGGGTGGGGGACGCGGACCGACCATCTGCGTACGGGCAGTGCCGAACCCGCCCACATCCGCGGGGGCAGAGCGTGGATCACGGCAGTGGGCCCGCACGAGGCCCACCGGGTGAGCAGCGCCTCCATCGCCCCTGTGCGCCATTCGGGGCTCGCCCCGTCCGTGATGACCAGGGTCATGGTGCGTTCCGACGGGTCGTCGAGGACGGAGGGGCGCAGCAGGCTCAGTGACGCCCCGAAGGGCCGAGGAGACAGCATCGGCGTCCGGCCGTCCTGCAGCCTCAGCCCCCAGGTTCGGATCTGCCGGAAGGCACCCAACCGCTCGAAGAGCGCGTGCAGTTCGGTGCAGAGCTGCTGCCACAGGAGCATCGATCCGCTGTCGTCCACGATGAGCGACAGATCCAGCCAGCGCTCGCGCCCGGGACGCGTGACGACATCCAGAACGCCCGTGTGCGCGATCCGGGCCGCCGTGGCGGCCTCGTCGATCTCGTGTCTGCGGTGGTTGGGCCGATGGCGCTTGAGTGGACGCAGCGCCCTGGCCGTCGACAGCGAACCGGACAGGGAGCGAGGTTGCGCGATACGGATGGACAGGGCTCTGGGCGGTTCCGGCGCGGGCTGGGACTCGGGAACGGGGCCTTCGCCCCGCGGCTCGTCGTCGGTACCGTCGTCCGACGGGGGGTCACCGTCGTCGTCCGGATCTCCCGCGGCGTCGGGCAGCTCAGGTGCCGCGTGGAGCTCCGCGGACGGCGTCTCCTCGTGCGAGGGCAACGGAGGCCGCGGCGAGGGCGCGGCCCTCGCATCGGACTTCTCCTCGGCCGGGGCAGCGGCATTCCCTGCCTTACGCGCCAGTGACAACGCGAGGGGCGCGCTTTCCTGCCGGGGGACGCGCTGAGCGAGCCACAACACGTCGGCCAGCTCATCGGCGGTCGGCTGCTCGCCGAAGAGCTGAAGGACGCGCAGCATCCGCTCGTGCATGCCTATACCGCTCCGCCCAGTTGGTGGAGCACTGCTTCGAGCAGTCCCTCGGCATCGAGATCGACCCCGCCGAGACGGAGGTATGCCGCGTTGAGCAGCTGATCGGTGGCCAGTTCGCCCGGGGCCCGGCGGGCCAGGAATGTCTGGATCAGATCGTCCACCTGCGGCACCGAGTCGGGGCCGAGGTGGGCGGCGACGATGGCGCGCAGTCGGCGCTCGTCGGGATCCGGCAGGTCGAGGCGTAGGCAGCGCCGCAGGAATGCGGGAGGGAATTCCCGTTCGCCGTTGCTGGTGATGACCACGACGGGGAACTCACGACAGCGCACGAAGCCGCCGACCACCGGTTGCGGGTCGCCGCCATGGGTGGTGTGCACGAGGGCCCGGTCCTGGCCGGCGGACAGCCGGGAGAGTTCAGGGATCTCGAACTCACCCTCCTCGAAGACGGTCAGCAGATCGTTGGGCAGATCGACGTCGCCTTTGTCGAGCTCGTCGATGAGCAGTACTCGGGGCAGGCCGCCCGGCATCAGTGCGGTGCCGAGCGGACCGAGCCGGATGAACTGCCCGATGTCCGGGGGCTGGTCGCCCCGGTCGCGGCTCAGGCTCGTCTCCCGCAACCTCCCCACCGCGTCGTACTGGTACAGCGCCTCGGTCAGCGTGGACCGGCTGTTCACCGGCCAGCGCAGCACCTTGCCGAGGGCCATCTCATGGGCGATGGCATACGCGAGCGATGACTTGCCCGTTCCGGGATGTCCCGTCACGAGCAGCGGGCGGCGCAGATGCAGGGCGGCGTTGACCACGTCGATCTGCGGCTGATCGATGAGATAGGGCCGGTGCGGGTCGCCCGGCACCGCACCGGGCTGCTGCTTGTCGGCATGGCCGAAGCGCCGCCAGGGAGGCGGGTCGGGCATGACGACCTGGTGTACCTGGCCGTCACCCCGGAAGAGACGCCAGCCGTCGCCATCCGCGATCTGCCGCGTGTCCGTCACTTCGGTCATGGGGCGGGCTCCTCGACGGTGGGATCGATCCAGAGGGGACGCGGGGGCGGGCGTGAGGCGTCGTCCCAGACCAGGGCCGGGGCGAGTGCGGCGGTCGCGGTCCCGTCGGTCTCGGCGAGCGCGCGGGCCCGGTGTCGGCGTACCCGGTGGGGCAGGCTCCGCACCGGCCCGTTGAGCAGCAGCGCGGTCAGTTGATCGCCGCGGGCGCCAGGTGGCTCCTGCCGGTCCCAGACGATCACAGGGACGCCGAGGGCCAGGCAGACGGCCCGCAAACCGGCCCGGTGCTGCGGCGCACAGTCGACGATGACACGGGACACCGCCAGATCGGCCTTCAGCAGCCCGTACACCTGGAGGGGCTTGGTGTGCCGGTGGTCGAGGCGCAGCAGTCTGCCGCGGTCGATCTCCGCCCAGCGCGCCTGCCAGTGCTGCAGGTATTCCGGCGCCCGACGGCGTGCTTCGGGGCAGCGCACCACCACGGCGTACTCAGCCCCCAGGACGACCGGGACCTCGTGGGGCGAGGCCTCGTTGTCCCACTGGTCGACAGGAACATCCAAATCCTCTGGATCGAGCAGGACTTCGACAAGAGGGATCACGGCGCGAGGCCCGGCCGATGCTGTCTCGCGGACGAGAATGCGATGCAGCAGCCGGACCAACTCCGCGGGCTCGTACGGCTCGTCGTCGGCGAGCACCTGCCGCTCGCTGCTGCTGCTTCCCGTTCCGGGGTCGTACCAGGCCTCACAGCGGTACGTGTTCGCCGAGCAGCGGGTGAGCCGTACCGTCAGCCTCGGGCTGGGCGGCCCTGTGCGCTCGCGCCGTCGCCGCGCCCAGTCGGCCGCGTCCTCCCGGCGCTCGCTCAGCGCTTCCCTTGCCACTCCGAGCCGGTGGGCCACCTGCTCGGACCACTCCCAGAAGTCGCGCCTCTGCTGTGGTACGCAGGTGGCGGCCAGATACTCCACCGCACGCAGCAGGGCCGGCACGCGCGGTGATCCGTCGGGCACGGGCGCGCTGTCACCCCAGAACTCTTCGAGTGCCGCGATCAGCCGGCCTGCTTCTGCATCGCGGACGGCGTCCGCGGCCGCTGGGTCCGCGGCCTGCGGCGGCAGGTGTCCCAGCAGGGACGGTTCGTCGAAGAGTGTCGTGTGCGGGAGTGCCTCGCGGGCCGCTTCCGGGAAAAGGTCCCGTACTTCCTTGGACATCAGGTCCAGGAGCCAGGTGTGCTCGCGGACGGACAGCAGCCCCGGGATGAGGGCTGCCCGGCCGAAGGCAAGCAGCTTCTGTGCCTCGGCCCGGTCGCGGGGCATCAGCCCTTCCACGAACGTGGCGATGGCCCGGTGCCGGGTGAGCAGGATCTCGACGATGTCGTCGACGGAGGGCACGGCATGTGTGACGTCCAGATCCAGTTCCTCGGCCAGCCGAAGCCCTTGCTCGGAGCGCTTGCCGGGATCGGCCAGCAGAGCGTCGACCAGAGCGGTGAGGCTGTGCCGGGCGGCGGGGGTCACGGGGGCGAGGGGCCGTTCGTCGTCGCGGCGCGGGGCGCTGCCGACTGGGAAAACGTCGTGCGCGGCCACGGCGCGCTGTGTGCCGGCGGCGCTGAGCTCGGCCTGAATGGCCTGCCACGGAAGGACGATGGTCCGGCGCACCACCTGCTCGGAGCCGAAGGAACCCGCAGGCGGTTCCATGACGCCCAGGACGATGCCCACTGCCGCCCCTTCGTCCTCGCACCAGAGCGGGCCGCCGCTGTAGCCGGGGCCGATGGCCGCTCCCCGCAGCATGGAGTCGACGAAGCCGAGCAGTTCGTCGCAGGACTGCACGGATCCATCGGCGTACGTGAAGGGCTGGCCGCCCCCGTACCACGCCCGTACTTCCTGGCCCTGGGCCATCTTGGCCCAGTCCATCGGCCGTACGGACCCCGGCGCTTCGCCGGTCAGCTCCAGGAGCGCGAGGTCGCCGTACCAGGTGGGGTCCCCGGTCCGTGCGGGCTGGGGAGCACCGCCCCAGACCGGACGGCGAGCGGGTATCCAGGCGATGGGGCGGGCGGCGATCGGAGCACGGGAGTCGGCGTGTGGAAAGGCCACCGTGACAGGCGGTCCGTTCGGTTCGTCCTGGGCGAACAAGTCGCGGCCGAGCGCGTCGTTCACCACGTGGGAGCAGGTGAGGAGGCGGCCTTCACCGAGGTAGACACCACTGCCGACGACCTCGCCGCGAGCAGTGCCGAGTACCGAGACAAGGGACGACCGTGCCCCGGAGCCGGCGCCTTCCCCCGTACGCAGCCAGCGGCGGCCCTTACCCCGCATCAGCAGGCCGGGGCAGACGCCAGTTCGCGCTGATCGTCATGGTGGCCTCGCCGGTGGTGCCGACCACACCGAGCTTCAGGTCCTGTCCGACCCGCAGCCCGAAACTCACCGACAGTTCGTCGGGGGCGTCCGGCACGGCGGCGACGGTGTCGTGGACGCGCTGCAAAAGGGGGACCAGCGGAGCGAGCAGTGCGCTCAGCGCGCTCTCGGTGGCGGCCACGACCCGCGCGCCCCTCGCCACCGGACGGGACCTTCCGAACCCGGGCACGCTTTCGTTGTCGTCGGCCTCGTGCTCCCGCCCGGCCGGCGCGGACGGGAGGGGATCGAAGACCTGCAGGGCGAGAAGTGTCCCGTCATCGAAGGCGAATTCGACGAAGTCTGCCATTCCGTCAGTGTGCCCGAAGAGCCCCGGCCGGTGGGGCGGTCCGCGAGATTTGATCGTCTTCCGCTCCGGCAAGCCGCAGCAGGTGCCTCGCCGCCGGATCGACGGCGGCCCGGCCTTCGTGCTCGGCGTCGCCCTGTCCGAGTTGTTCCCTCCTGCGGGTGACGCCGGTACAGTCCAGCTGTGACGGACACCGGTCTGCGGCGCCGTGAATTCGCCTGGCTTCCGGTCGGGTTGGTGGCCGTCGCGGTGATGGCGCTGCTGACGGTGGTCGCCTCGCGGTACGGCTATCACCGCGACGAGCTGTACTTCAGGGTCCTGGGCCGGCATCCGGCATGGGGATACGTCGATCAGCCGCCCGCCACTCCGCTGATCACCCGTGCGTCCATCGCGCTGTTCGGTGACACCGTGCGCGGGCTGCGGGTACCGGCGATCCTGGCGGCGGGCATGGTGGCGTACCTGTGCGCGCAGATCGCCCGCGAGACGGGCGGCGGCCCCGGTGCACAGGTTCTCGCGGCCGTGGCCGCCTCCGGAACGCTCGTGCTGACGTTCGGGCATCTGTTCCTGACGACATCGTTGGACATGGTCGTCTGGCTGGCGGTCGTGCTGTTCGCCTTCCGGGCGCTGCTGCGCGACAGACCGCACTGGTGGCTCGCGGTCGGCGCGGTGGTCGGCGTGGGGCTCTACAACAAGCTGTTGGTCCTGTTGCTGCTGGGTGCGCTGGGCGCCGGACTGTCGGCGGTCGGACCGCGACGGGTGCTGTTCTCATGGTGGCCGTGGGCCGGAATGGGGCTGGCGGCGCTGATCGGGGCGCCGAACATCGTCTACCAGATCACCCACGGCTTTCCGGTGCTGACGATGGCCCATGCGCTGCGGGCGGACAAGGGCGCGCTCGGCGGGGTGCTGAACGTGCCATTCCTCTTCCTGGTGGTCGGACCGCCTCTGGCGTATGTCGGTGTGATGGGTCTGCTGCGGGTCCTGCGGGATCCGGTGCTGCGGCCGGTGCGTGCCTTCGGCGCCGGGTACCTGCTCCTGCTGGGGCTGCTCGTTGCCGTTGCCGCGCAGCCCTACTACACCATCGGCCTGGTGCTCGCCCTGCATGCGGTGGGCTCGGTGCCGGTGGCCCGGGCGCTGGCCGAACGGCGGCACAGCCGGGCACTGTTCGCGGTGCTTCTCGGGCTCAATCTGGCGGCCTCGACGGCCTTCGCGCTCCCGGTGTTCTCCCTCGGCACTCAGCAGAGCCTGCATCTGGCAGAGGCCAACCAGGGCTTGAGCGACGAGATCGGCTGGCCGCGCTATGTCTCGCAGATAGCGGCCGCGTATCGCCCGGATGCGATCGTCATCACCGGCAACTACGGCGAGTACGGCGCCGTCGACCGCTACGGCACGGCATACGGAATCCCCAAAGGGGTGCTCTACAGCGGCCAGAACGCCCTTCGTACCCTGGGCACCCCACCGGACTCCGCCCGCACGGCGGTCGTCGTCGGTTACGACCGCCAGTCCTGGCTGTACGCCCAGTTCGCCGACTGCCGCGTCGAGGGCCACCTGGACAGTGGTTACCGCATCGCCAACGAGGAACAGCACCGCGCCGTATACCTCTGCCACGACCCGGTGAAGCCGTGGCACGTGCTGTGGCACCGCTTCCTTCACTTCGACTGATCCTTGCGCGAGGTTGACGGGGCGTCACACGGCAGCACGGGTCAACGTGACCGTGATCTCGGACGCCGCCCCGGACGGAGAGTTGTGACGGGTCCAGCCACGGCTCGAAGCGGTGCTGGTCCACTGGCGGTTGTCGAAGGTCACGGATGCGATGTGCAGTGCGGTGGCATGAGTGACCATCCACAGTGCGAGGGCCCATCCCGTCTTCGTGTCGGTCGTCGGACAGGTGAGCCACCGGCCGCACCGCGGAACTGGTCCTTGTGCTGGGCGCCTTGCTCATCTGCGGTTTCGGCTACGCCGAGACGGGTCCGGCCGCCGGCGGGAGGCTGACGTCCGGCCTGTTGTGCCACTTCGCGGGCCTGGCCGCGCCGCCGCTGGTGTGCCATCTCGTGGTGCGCCGGTTCGCCCGCCCATGCCGACCCGCTGATCCTGCCCGTGGCGAGGTTGCTCAGCGGTCTCGGGCTCGTCCCCATCCACCGCCTCGACATCGCCTACCGGGGCCATGACGGATCGGCGGCCGCGGACCCGCGCCAGCTGCTGTGGTGCGTCATTGCGGCAGCGGTCTTCGCCGGGACGGTGGATCTGCTCAGGGACCACCGCAGGCTGCAGCGGTACCCGTTCCCTGGCCCCCTTCGCGGTCTACTGCGCCCTCGCCGGGCTAGGCAGCCTCGCCTGCTTCACCCTCGCCTGACCACGCCTTCGTCCGCGAGGGCGGGTCGGAACGGTAGCTGGATCGGATGAATTCAAGACCGCCGTGCGGGGCGCAGTTCCCGCACTGATCATCACAATGCGGCGGCAACAGCCCACTACGAACGGTTGGTCACTTGACTACCGGCCGTCACACACGATTTGCTCCGGCTCGGCGGGAGCCACCGAGCCGGGGTACGCCCCTCCGGCTCCCTACGCTCTCCCCGTTTCTCCTGCCGTTCTTGCTCGGCTGCACAGCGAGGTGCCGCACCCCCATGAAGACTCCTCCTCCACCGCATGCGTCCCGCAGATCCGTGCCCGGGACGGTCCTCACCGTCGTCGCCGCCTGCCTGCTCGCGGCCGGCTGCTCGGGCTCAAGCGACACGCACTCCGGGCCGGACGCGAAGGCGTCCGTCGCCGCCCGGATCAAGATCGCCATGGTGACGCACGGAGCCAAGGGCGACTCCTTCTGGGAGCGGGTCCAGAAGGGCGCCGAGGCGGCCGCGGCCAAGGACGGCGTCGAGTTGACGTACACCAGCGACTCCGACGCCGCGGGGCAGGCGGAACTGGTGCGGGACGCGATCCGGGACCGGGTCGACGGCATCGCGCTGACGCTGGCCAAGCCGGATGCGATGAAGGGCCCGATCGCCGAGGCCAGGGTCGCGGGCATACCGGTGGTCGGGTTCAACTCCGGTATCGATGCCTGGAGTTCCGAGGGCGTCCTGGAGTACGTCGGCCAGGACGAGAGCGTCGCGGGCCGGGCCGTCGGCAAGAAGCTGGACGACCTGGGGGCCAAGCACGCCCTGTGCGTCATCCACGAGCGGGGCAACGTCGCCCTGGAGGCGCGCTGTGCGGGGGTGAAGAAGGCCTTCGCCGGCGACACCGACCTGCTCTACGCGGACGGCACCGACGCGAACGCCCTGACCGACGCGGTCGAGGCCCGGCTGCGTCAGGACCCCGGCATCGACGAAGTGGTCACGATGGGCGCGCAGTTCGCACTCGCCGCGGTCAAGTCCGTGCAGCAGTCGGGCAGCAAGGCGCACATCGCCACCTTCGACATCAACAAGGACCTGGTCAAGGCCGTGCAGGACGGCGACGTGCAGTTCGCGGTGGATCAACAGCCCTATCTGCAGGGATATCTCGCCGTGGACGCGCTGTGGCTCTACAAGTCCAACGGCAATCTCAGCGGCGGGGGCGTCGCTCCGGTGCTCACCGGACCCGCGTTCGTGACCAGGACCAACGTCGCATCGGTGGCGCGGTTCGCGGACAGCGGCACCCGTTGAGCGGACGCCTCGTACGCGATGTCGTCAACTCTTCGGTCCGTCTCGGTGCGTTACCTCTCATGTGCGGATAGCATCCTGCGAACCCCCTGTGCAATACCGGACACGCAGGCACCCCTGGCGCACGTCCTCCACTCCCCGTTCCTCTGTTCGCCCTAGGACGACGATGTCTCGACGGACACCGACGAATCCCCGGCGCCGTCTCGGCTCCATACGTCTCTCCTTGATCCTCCTGGCACTGGTTCCCAGCGTCACCCTCGCCGCCATGTGGGCTGTGACGACGACCCAGATGTTCTCGGAGGGGCTGCGGCTGCGTGCGCAGACGGGATTGAGCAGGTCCACCGGTGCCATGGGCACCGAGGCCGCGCTCGCGCTGCAGCAGGAGCGCAGCCTGTCGGCGGCGTGGCTGGCCTCGCCGCGCGGCTCCCGGGCCGCGCTGGACGCACAGCGGAGGAAGACGGACTCCGCGGTGGCCCAGCTGGCGGACCAGGCCGACGCGATCAAGAAGGCTCCCGCCCGCATCAAGGACCGGATGTACTCGGTCGTCGCGTCGGTGGCCAGCCTGGAGTACTACCGGGGTCAGGTGGACCACCCGACCGACATCACCGCCGGGCAGGCCCTGGACCAGTACACCGCGATCATCGACGACCAGATCCACGCCTTCCAGGAGCTCTCCCAGGTCGACGACGGCGACCTCACCTCGCAGGCCGGCCCGCTCGTGGCGATCGAGCACGCCGCGGAGCTGGTCTCCGAGGAGGACGCACAGCTCACTCAGGCGTGGCCGTCCGGGCACATGGACGACAAGACGTGGGACCGGTTCGCTCAGCTCGTCCACGCCCGCCGCTGGCTGGTCGAGGACCAGATCGTCCCCTTGCTCGAAGGCGGCACGAAGACGCAGACCGACCGGATCCTGCAGTCGGCTCAGTGGCGGACCCTGCAGGCCGTCGAGGACCAGGTGCTCGCGGCCCGGGCGAAGTCCGGCGGCTCGCACGGGATCGCGCTGCCGGACGCGCGGCAGCGGTGGAGCGCCGCACTGGCCGAGCTCTCCGACCAGTACTCGGCGCTGATCCGGCAGCAGACCGCGCTGCTGCTCGACCGCACCGCCGACCGGGCACACGGGCTGCTCGTCAAGGCCGGCTCCCTGAGCGCCGGCGGTCTGGCCGCCCTGCTGCTGTGCGTCGGTATGTCCTGGCGGATCACCCGGTCCCTGTCCCGGCGGCTGCGGGGGCTGAGGATCGCCACGCTCGGACTGGCGCAGGAGCGGCTGCCCGATGTGGTGGCCCGGCTGGACCGGGGCGAGAAGGTCGACGTGGAGTCCGCCACGCCGCCACTGGACTACGGCAGCGACGAACTCGGCCAGGTCGCCCAGGCGTTCAACACCGCACAGCGCACGGCCGTCCACACCGCCGTCGAACTCGCCGACACCCGGCGCGGTTTCCAGAAGGTGATCCTGGGCATCGCCCGGCAGAGCCAGAACCTGGTCAACCTGCAGCTCAGCAAGCTCGACGCGCTGGAGAGGCGGCACCAGGACCCGGATGTCCTCCAGGGCCTGTACGAGCTGGACTCCACGGCGAGCCAGCTGCGCCGCTACGAGGAGAACCTCGTCATCATCAGCGGCGAGCAGCCCCGGCGCAGCTGGACCGAACCGGTCGCGCTGATCGACATCCTGCGCAGCGCCGTCGGCGAGGTCGCCGAGTACCAGCGGGTGGAGGTGCACACGGAAGAGGACCTGTACCTGTCCCCGCCCGCGGTGGCCGATGTGATCCACCTGCTGGCCGAGCTCATCGACAACGCGACCGTGTACTCCCCGGCCCCGAGCCCCGTCGGGGTGCGGGCGGCGGTGGTGGCCAAGGGCCTCGCCGTCGAGATCGAGGACCGCGGCCTCGGCATGTCGGAGGACGACTACGACCAGCTCAACGCCCAGCTGGCGGTGCCCCCGCAGTTCGACGTGGTGGCACTCGCCGACGACCTGCGGCTCGGCATGTTCGTGGTCGCCCGCCTCGCCCACCGGCACGGCATCGCCGTGACACTGCGCCCCTCGCCGTACGGCGGGACCACGGCGATCGTGCTCGTCCCGCACGACATCGTGGTGCGCGAGACCCCCGGCTCCGCGGAGGCGCAACCCGAGCAGCCCGCGGAGTCCGTACGGGGGCCCCGGCCCGCAGTCCCCGCACCGGCCACCGAGGCCACCGTCCCGGTCCTCCAGGCCCGGCAGAGGAAGTCCCCCCGGAAGGAGGCGGATTCCCGCGCCGGGGAAACCCGGAGCGAGACACACAGCACGCGTGCGGAAGGGCTCTCCCCGCTGCCGCGCCGGGTGCCGCAGACCAGCCTGGCCGCCGAACTGCGCACGGAGGCCGCATCCGTGAAGGAGGAGGACGTCCTCCCGGACGACTTCACCGCGGAACGCGCCGCCTCCTCTCTCGCCGGTTTCCAGCGCGGCACGCTCCAGGCGCGTGACGACGGCGCGCAGGAGCAGTACGACCGGGAGGAAGCCGTCGCACCGGACGGCCTCGGTGCACCAGTCCCCGCCGCAGACACATCCTCGACTCCGTCCGCCGACCGCTCGTGAAGGACACCGCCATGACACGCCCCATCCCCGCCACCCACACCCAGCTCGATCAACTGCTGACCGGCCTCGTGGACCGGGTCGCCGACGTCCGGCACGCCGTGGTGCTCTCCGAGGACGGACTGGTCGTCAGCAAGTCCACGGGATTCCCGCGCGACGACGCCGAACGGCTGGCGGCCACCGCGTCCGGTCTGATGAGCCTCAGCAAGGGCGTCAGCATGGACTTCGGCGGCGGCCCGGTGCGTCAGGCGCTCATCGAGCTGGCGCACAGCTTTCTGATCCTCACCTCGGCCGGACCCCGCGCCCATCTCGTCGTCCTCACCGGTCCGGGCGCCGACGTCGGTGTGGTGGCGTACCAGATGAACATGCTGGTGAAGAAGATCGGCGAGCATCTGAGTGCGGGACCACGCGCGGGCGTCGTCATGTCCGACAGCGGCGAGTGAGGTGAGCGGAGGCGATTCGGCGGGCCGGCTCGTACGGCCGTTCACCCTGACCGGCGGACGGACCCGGCCCAGCCGCGCCGACTTCACCCTCATCACGACGGTGACGGCCGTGGATCCGCCGCCGGCGTGGGCCGCCCGGCCGCAACCCGAGCACGTACGGATCCTCAAGCGGTGCGCGGAGCCGATCGCCGTGGCGGAGCTGGCCGCGCATCTCGACCTTCCGGTGAGCGTGGTCGTGATCATGCTCTGCGATCTTCTGGAGGCGGGGCGGATCACCGTCCACCCGCCGCACTCCGCCACCCGTACCCCGGACCTGGACATGCTGCAGAAAGTGAGGGACGGCCTTGGTCGGCTCTGACACCGCCGTTCGGCCGGCATCGGCCCCCGACACGGTGAAGATCCTGATCGCCGGGGGTTTCGGCGTCGGCAAGACCACCATGGTCGGGTCGGTCAGCGAGATCGTCCCGCTGCGCACCGAGGAACCGCTGACCGCCGCGGGCCTGGACGTCGACGACCTCGACGGCATCGAGGAGAAGCGGTCCACCACCGTGGCCCTGGACTTCGGCCGGATCACGATCAGCCAGGACCTCGTGCTGTACCTCTTCGGCACGCCCGGCCAGCAGCGGTTCTGGTTCATGTGGAACGACCTGGCCATCGGTGCACTCGGCGCCGTGGTCCTGATGGATATCCGCCGGCCGGAGTCCAGCTTCGCCGCCATCGACTTCTTCGAGCGCCGACGCATCCCCTTCGTCGTGGGCGTCAACGGCTTCCACGGGAACCATCCGTACCCGCCTGAGGAGATACGGGACGCCCTGGCACTGCCCGAGCACGCCCAGGTGTTGCTGTGCGACGCCCGCGAGCGCGAGTCGTGCCGGGACGTCCTGCTCGCCCTGCTCGACCAGCTGATCGCCTCGGCGCGCCGGGCCCAGCCTCTCCCTCCCCGGGGCCGGTGACCGTTCGCCTCGGGTGCGACCGGCCGCAAGAGCAAGTCTGAAAGGTTCGTCACCCTTGTAGGTGCCGGTAATTCGCATCGCTTCGGCTGGCATGTGCGTTTGATCGAGGCCGTTGGCCGGGTACCGTCCTTCGGGAGGTGGTGGCCCATGAGCCAGTCCCTGACCGAACCGGTCGCCGACGCCGGAACGCCGCCGGAGCTCGTGCTGAGCGGGGACCTCGCGCGTCCGGCCCGGCTGACCGTGCCCGACCTCCTTGCCTGGCCCCAGCACCGCGTACGGGTCAGCTTCGAGTGCGCCACCAGCGGCGTACGCCACCACCGGTTCACGGGCCCGCTGTTGTACGACGTCCTGTCCGCCGCGCGTCCCGGCTTCGACCCCGCCCGGCGCAAGGACCGCCTGCGCTTCCTGATCGCCGTGACGGGTGCGGACGGCCACCACGCCCTGCTGTCCTGGGCCGAGATCGACCCCGACTTCGGTCGTGCGCCGGTGCTGCTCGCGGCGAGCATCGACGACACGCCGCTCGACCGCTGCGGACCCCAGTTGGTGCTGCCCCACGACCGCTGCGGGGCGCGGTACATCAGCGGCATCAACGCGATATGGGTGGACGGCCGATTCGATCCAGGGGGACGGCGACCGTGAAGACCGTGGCTCCGGGTTCGCTGCTCAGCTCGATCGTGCCGCCGTGCGCCGCCACCAGTGAGCGCGCGACCGGCAGGCCCAGGCCGCTGCCGCCACGGTCACGGCTGCGGGCCTTGTCGACGCGGTAGAAACGGTCGAAGACGCGGTCCCTGTCGGCGGCGGGAATCCCCGGGCCGGCGTCGGCGATCCGTACCAGTGCCGCATCGGACGACACGGAGACCGCGACGGACACCGCCGTCCCGGCCGGGGTGTGCACCGCGGCGTTGGTGAGCAGGTTGTCCAGCACCTGACGGATGCGTACTGGGTCCAGGCTCAGCCTCAGCGGGCCGGGGCCGGGCGTCACCGCCAGCGGGTGGTCCGGATGGGCCGCGTGGAAGGCGTCGGCGGCCCCGCGCACCAGCTCCACCAGGTCGGCGTCCTCCAGCCGCAGGGGTGTCTCCACCTCGGCGGCGTCCAGGCGGGCGAGCAGCAGCAGGTCGTCCAGGAGTACGGCCATGCGGGCGGCCTCGGCGCGCAGCCGGGCCAGATGCCTGTCGCGTTCCTCGGGGGCGTTGGCGGCCGCGTACTGGAAGAGGTCCGCATACCCCCGTACCGACATCAGGGGAGTGCGCAGCTCGTGCGAGGCGTCCGCGACGAAGCGGCGCAGCCGCTGTTCGGCCTCCGCACGGACCGCGAGCGACTCGTCGATGTGCTCCAGCATGGTGTTGAACGCGGTACGCAGTTCCTCGACCTCGGGGCCGCCATCCCTGCCGTCGGCGCGCAGTGGCAGCCGTGCCGCCGATTCCGTCAGGTCGTGCGAGGCGATCCCGTGCGCCGTGTGCGCCATGTCGCTGAGCGGTTTCAGGCCCCGGCGCAGCAGCGCCCGCCCGAACACCACGAGGCCCAGCAGCGCCAGGACGAAGGTGACGACCTGGACCGTGATCAGCTGCCGTACGGTGCCCCCGATCCCGTCCATGGGCGCGCCGCTGACCAGGACCACGCCCGGTTCGACCTCGCAGGCGCGCAGCCGGTACTGGCCGTCGCCCTTGAGCTCCTCGGTACGCAGCACCTCGTTTCCCGCGGCGGTCTGCGCCCTGGCCAGGGCGGTGAGGGCGTCGACGTCCTGCGGCACGTCGGCGGGGTCCTCGGGCTTGCGGAGCACCGGGGTGCCGTCCGACACGTCGTACACGGCGTAGTACCAGCGGTAGTACTTCTTGCCGGCCAGCGTCCCGTACGTCGCGATGCTCTTGGACTGGGCGACCTGGGCGAGCCTCAGCTGGTCGTTGAGCTGGGCCGACAGATAGTCCCTCATGTAGGTCGTCAGAGCCGTGCCGACGACGGCGAACACCACCAGGGCCAGCGCCCCGAGTCCCAGGGCCAGCCGGGTGCCCAGGCGCAGCCTGCCGTACATGCGGCGGAACCGGCCGATCACTCGGCCGCCCGCCGGATCACGTACCCGAACCCGCGCACGGTGTGGATCAGCGGTGTGCCGGTCGCGTCCAGCTTGCGGCGCAGCCGGCTGACGACCAGCTCCACGACATTGGAGCGGCCCCCGAAGCCGTACTCCCACACATGGTCGAGGATCTGCGCCTTGGTCAGCACGGTCGGCGACTTGCGCATCAGGTAGCGCAGCACCTCGTACTCGGTCGGGGTCAGCGTCAGCTGATTCTCGCCGCGCCGCACCTCGCGGGTGTCCTCGTCCATCGTCAGGTCCGCCACCCGCAGCACGGAGCGCTGGAAGCCGGGTCCCGCACTGCGCCGCAGCACGGTCCGCAGCCGTGCCATCAGCTCCTCCACCGCGAACGGCTTGACCAGGTAGTCGTCGCCGCCCCGGGTCAGGCCCGCGACCCGGTCGGCCACCCCGTCGCGGGCCGTGAGGAACACCACCGGCACCATCGTCCCGGAGCGGCGCAGCCGGTCCAGGACGCCGAACCCGTCCACGTCGGGCAGCATCAGGTCGAGCACCACGATGTCCGGATGGAACTCGGCGGCCCGGCGGAGCGCCTCCTCACCGGAGTTCGCGGTGACAGCGTCCCAGCCCTCGTACCGGGCGACCGTGGCCACGAGATCGGCGATGGGCGGGTCGTCGTCCACGACGAGGAGTCGTACTTTTTCCACCCGCTCATACTGCTTCACACGTCCGAGGGCGCCAGACCCGCCCGGCCCCGGTATCCACATCGATAACTACTTGAAAGTCGCCCGACAGGAAAACGACAGCTCCCGCCGGCGAAGCTCGGTCTTCTGAGGACCCGATCAAGGAGCTGCCGTCCGTGACGACCGTCCAATCGCCTCCCGCGCCCCCCACGGCGATACGCCCCAGGGTGGTGGCCCGCACCGGTCTGTACGCCGTGCTCGCCGCGAACGCGGCGGTGGTGACCTTCTTCTTCGTCCAGGCCGGGTCCGGCTCGAACGCACTGATCGCGCTGGGCCGGCTGGCCGGGCTGTACGGCGCGCTCCTGATGGCCTTTCAACGCGTCCTGCGTACGGCGGGACTTGCCCTGGCCACAGCCTCCGTGTGAGATCAAGGCTCGGGGGTGCAGCCACGTCACCCGCCATGGAGCCGCAACAATCGCCGTCTAAACTCTCCCCGCAACGGCCCGTGCGACATCGGCCGGCAGCAGGCCGCTTTCTGCCACACCCGAAGGGTATTCGGCGCTTTGATACGGATAGATTCAGTCACCAAGCGGTACCCGGACGGCACGGTGGCGGTCGACCGGCTGTCGTTGGAGATACCCGACCGCTCCATCACCGTCTTCGTCGGCCCCTCCGGCTGCGGCAAGACGACGACGCTGCGCATGATCAACCGGATGGTCGAACCCAGTGAGGGCACGATCAGCCTCGACGGCGTCGACATCAGCAAGCAGCCGGTGAACTCGCTGCGCCGGTCCATGGGTTACGTCATCCAGAACGCCGGACTGTTCCAGCACCGCACCATCGTCGACAACATCGCGACCGTTCCCCGGCTGCTCGGCTGGAGCAAGGACCGGGCGCGGGCGCGGGCAAGGGAGCTGATGGAACGCGTCGGGCTCGACGCGTCGCTCGCCAAGCGGTACCCGTACCAGCTCTCCGGCGGACAGCAGCAGCGCGTCGGTGTGGCGCGGGCCCTGGCCGCGGACCCGCCGGTGCTGCTGATGGACGAGCCGTTCTCCGCCGTCGACCCGATCGTGCGCAAGGGCCTGCAGGAGGAACTCCTGCGGATTCAGGACGAGTTGGGCAAGACCATCGTCTTCGTCACCCATGACATCGACGAGGCGATCCGGCTCGGCACGATGGTCGCCGTCATGCGGACCGGCGGGAAGCTCGCCCAGTTCGCGCCGCCCGCCGAGCTGCTCACCTCCCCCGCCGACGCGTTCGTGGAGGACTTCCTCGGCACGGACCGCGGCATCCGGCGGCTGTCGTTCTTCACTTCCGGGACCCTGGAGCTGACGAAGACCCCGATCGTCGCCGTCGACTCCTCCGCCGAGCAGATCGCATCCCGCTCCACGTCGGAGGTGCCGTACCTGCTCGTCACGGACCTCGACGGCAGGCCGCTCGGCTGGAGCGAGCCCGACGACCTGGTCGCCGGGAACGTCGCACGGGAGCGACTGCTGCCATACGGGCGGCCGTTCGAGTACGGAAAGGACTCGCTGCGCGCCGCGCTCGACTGCGCCGTGCTCTCGCCCACCGGCTGGGCCGTCGCCGTGGACGGCGGCCGGGCGGTCGGCGTCGTCTCGCAGCAGACCATCGGCGAGGCGATCCGCAGCGCCCATGCCGCGGCGGAGCCGGACGAGAAGGCCGCCGGATGAACAGGTTCTTCGACATCCCGAGCGACCTCCAGCACAGCTACCTCGGTCTTATCGGCCTGCATCTGCGGGAGGCCCTGCTGCCGGTCCTGGCCGGCCTGGTCGCGGCGCTGCCCATCGCCCAGCTGTGCGTGCGGTTCCGCTGGCTGTACCCGCCCGTGCTGGGCGTGACGACCGTGCTCTACGCCATCCCGTCGCTGGCGTTCTTCGTCGTCCTCATCGACTACACCGGCCAGAGCGAGATCACCGTGATGATCCCGCTGGCCGTGTACAGCCTGGTGGTGCTCGTCCCGGCGATCGTGGACGGCGTCCGCTCGGTCCCGCAGGAGACGCTGGCCGCGGCCACCGCCATGGGCTTCGGACCCGTACGCCGCTATGTCCAGGTGCAGTTGCCGATCGCCGTGCCCGCCATCTTCGCGGGACTGCGGGTGGCGACCGTGTCCAGCATCAGCCTCGTCAGCGTGGGCATGCTGATCGGCAATCAGGGAGCGCTGGGGAACCTGCTCAACGACGCGAACATCTACCACCGGCCCGAGCTCGCCTGGAACTCCGTGATCACCACGGCGGTCCTGGCGATCCTCGCCGACGCCCTGCTGGTTCTCGTACGCCTTCTGCTGACCCCCTGGATGCCGCGCGGCACGCGCCGCAGCAGACCCAGGGCCGCGAAGGCCCGGCCCGAACCGGCCGTGCCCGCCCTGGAGGACGCCGTCCGGTGAACGTACTCCACTTCGTCAACGCCTTCTTCAGCGACGGTGCCCACTGGCACGGCTACGACGGCATTCCCACCCGTCTGTGGGAACACGTCCAGTACTCCCTGATGGCTCTCGGTATCGCCGCCGCGATCGGGCTGCCGGTCGGCCTGATCACCGGCCACACCGGGCGCGGCGGCAACGCGCTCGCCCTGATCGCCACCGCCGGCCGGGCGCTGCCCAGCTTCGGTCTGCTGGTGCTGATGTTCATCATCCTCGGGTTCGGGCTGCTGCCCGTGATGATCCCGCTGGTCGTGCTCGCCGTCCCGCCGATCCTGGTGACGACGTACGAGGCCGTGCGCTCCGTCGACCCGTCGCCCGTGGACGCCGCGCGGGGCATGGGCATGACCGAGCCGAGGATCCTCTTCCAGGTCGAGGTGCCGGTCGCGCTGCCGCTGATCCTGAGCGGTCTGCGCTCGGCGGCCATCCAGATCGTCTCGACGGCCACCATCGCCGCATACGTCAGCCTCGGCGGCGTCGGGCGGTACATCGTGGACGGGCTCTACCAACGCGACTACGAGAAGGTCGTGGGCGGGGCCACACTGGTGGCCGCGCTGGCGCTGGTGACGCTCACGATGTTCTGGGCGGTGACGCGCATCGCCGTGTCGCCGGGGGTGCGCCGGAGCGCCTGACGACATACGTGAGGGCCCGGGGACGGCAACCGCCCCGGGCCCTTCTGCGTTTGTGTGTCACCCCTCCGTACGGGCCAGCGCCTGCTCCAGTACGACGAGCAGCGCGTCGCGGACCGAGCCCCGCTCCCGGGCGTCGAAGACGACGATCGGGATGTGTTCGGCGACGTCCAGCGCCCAGCGGACCTCGTTCACGTCGTACTCCACCTTGCCGTCGAAGGCGTTGAGGGCGACCGCGAACGGGATCTGCTTGTGCTCGAAGTAGTCCACGGCCGCATAGCAGTCGTCGAGGCGGCGCGTGTCGACGATGACGAGCCCGCCCACCGCCCCCTCCACGATGTCGTCCCACATGAAGCCGAACCGCTCCTGGCCGGGCGTGCCGAACAGGTACAGCTTCAGGGTCGGGTCGATGGTGATGCAGCCGAAGTCCATCGCGACGGTGGTCGTGGTCTTGCGCGGGGTGTGCGTGAGGTCGTCCACGCCCGCCGCGACCTCGGTGATGGCGGCCTCGGTGGTCAGCGGCTCGATCTCGGAGATCGAGCCGACGGCGGTGGTCTTGCCCACCCCGAAGCCGCCCGCGATCACCATCTTGACCGGCAGCGGCGGTCGTACGGCGGTCTGTGCTGCCGCGCCGCTCATGACCGGTTCAGTCGGTGTCACGGAGTACCCCCCGGGAGTCGGGGATGGCGCGGAGGCCATCGATAACCCTGCGCAGTACGGATGCGTCGTGAGTGGCGTCGGCGTGCGGCACGTGCACCGCCAACTGCCCGGCGGCGCGCAGGTCCTCGGCGAGGACCCGGACGACGTTGAGGTGCAGCCGCAGCCGGGCCGCGATCTCCGCGATGGACTGCGGCTGCCTGCATGCGGCAATGATGTCGTGCTGTTCGAACGAGAGCCGGTCGAGCGCCTCGAGCCCGGCGGCGGTGGCCACCACCTGGGTCTCGACGGGGACCGGCCGGCCAGACGCGGTGGGCGCCACCCGGCCGGCGGTGACCAGGAACGGCCGCACGGCGGAGGCGGGGACCACGGGCTCCTGGTGGCCGTCCTCGTCGGCACCACGCGAAGTGCGGCCGTCCGCCATGGTCGTTACTTCCTTCCTCGACCGGCCGGAGACCGCTCACCCCGTCGACGTGGCGCCGACGCTGTTCTTCAGCTCCAGCACGAGCTGGGGGCTGAGCGCGGCGCCCGCCCGGTTGGCGAACAGGGTCATCTCGTAGGCGATGTTGCCCAGTTTGGCCTCCTTGTCGGTGACCACGCCGAGCACGGCGCCGCCGCCGATGGCGGAGACGAGGACGTGGCCGCCCTCCAGATCGATGATGACCTTGTTGAGGCCGCCCAGGCCGTAGTTGCCCGAGGCCCCCGCGGCCAGGCTCGTGATGCCGGAGACGATCGCCGCGAGACGCTCGGAGTCGGCGTGCTCGCGCAGCTCGGAGACGGCGATGAGCAGCCCGTCGGAGGAGACGGCGATGGCGTCGACGACGCCCGCGGTCTCGGTGGCGAAACGGTTTAGCAGCCAGGTGAAGTCGGCTGCGGCGGCCTGCAGGTCGGCCGGCGTGGTGGCTCCTGCCGGAGTGTCACCTGTCGACGTACTCACTGCTCCGCTCCTTCCGGGAGGTGGTTCTGGTCGTGCGTGTCGTGGGGGGTGGTTCGGGTGGTGCTGTCGCGGTGGGCGCGCTCCACCGCGGCCTCGAACTCCTCGAGGGCGGCGCGGACTTCGTCCGGGTCGGCGGGCCGGGGAGCCTGCCGCACCGCCCGCTGGGCGGCGTCGCCGTCGGTCCGCAGCGTCGCGCCCCGGACGCGTCGGCGCAGCGGGCGGGGGGCGCCGGGGGTGTCCTCGGCGGGAACCGGGTGCGGTGCCCGCTCAGGGGAACGGGCGCCGGGAGCGGGTGCGGACTCCTCGGTCCGGGGGCGGGGGACGAGCGGGGGCTCCTCGGTCCGGCCGTGGAGGGTCGTGCGTGCGTCCGGGCCCGTACGGTCATCATGGTCCGCACGGCCATGAACGTCTCCGTCCCCCTCACCGACCGGGTCCTGCTCACGGCGGGGTATCCGCCGGGGCAGCCGACCGGGCCGCTCCTCGGAGACACCGCGCACCGGGAAGGAAGCGGGCCGTCCGGTGACCGGGGGCTCGTCCGTGGCGGGGGCGTGTCCTTCGGCGGCCGAGGAGCCTTCCGTGCTGGAGGCGGGGTTGCCGGTGGTCGACGGGTGCTTCGTGCTGGAGGCGGGGTTGCCGGTGGTCGACGGGTGCTTCGTGCTGGAGGCGGGGTTGCCGGTGGTCGACGGGTGCTCCGTGCTGGAGGCGGGGTTCCCGGTGGTCGACGGGCGCTCCGTGCTGGAGGCGGGCCTTTCCTTGGCCGGCGAGCGGCTCGTGGTGGGGGTGGGTGCTTCGGCCGACAACGAGCCTTTCTCGGTGGAGGCAGAGCCCCCAGCCGCAGCGGAGACATGGCTTTCCGCGGCCCATGAGTCCTCGGTGGCGGCGGGCGACGGCGGCACCGGACCGGACGCGGCAGTGGCGGACCGCCGTTCGGCGACCCCCCGCTCGGCCGCGGCGGGCGCCGCGTCGGCGGCCGACGTCGGCC